>NZ_DFMB01000015.1:0-164321 GCF_002375325.1 Marinobacter sp. UBA3604 | reverse complement strand
TAACTCCCCCTCCTACTCGATTCCTAGTTCTTTCCGCCGGGAAGCCACTCGTCAATCCTTGCCTTCAGGTCCCGCAACTGGTCTTCCCCTGAATCCCGGATCTCCGAAATCTTCTTGCGTGCTTCTTCGACGTGTTCTTCCAGCGCCTGAATGCGCTCGGAGAAATCTTTCTGGATTTCAGCCTCTGCCTGGTCGTCCTGGGCTTTTGCCATCCGTTCTTCAGCATCGGCCTGCAGGCTCTGGATCTGTTTGCTCCAGTACTCGGTCTGGGTTTCCAATTTTTTCTGCAATGACTCCTTCAGTGACATGGAATGCTCCTTGGAGTGAATGTTGGATGCAATGTTAAAGCGTTCACTTCCATCATGGCTGCATCTGATGACATCTCAAGGTCAACTGGCCTAAAAGAGGATTAATAAGAGGTCATGTGCGGGAGTTGGCCTGTTTGGCCATAAAAAAACCGGGACCTGTTGGCCCCGGCTTCTTTGTGGTGCTGAAACACCGTCTGGATCAGAACAGCACGCGGCAGCGGATGGTGCCTTTGACTTTCAGCAGTTTCTCAAGTGCCAACTCGCCGTACTCCTTGTCGACATCGATCACCACGTAACCAATGTCTTCCTTGGTTTGCAGGTACTGGCCACAGATGTTGATGCCGTTTTCCGAGAACACCTGGTTGATTTCCGACATCACGCCCGGCACGTTTTCGTGGATGTGCAGCAGGCGGTGCTGGTTCGGATGTGAGGGCAGGGCCACTTCCGGGAAGTTCACGGAAGAGACAGACGTGCCGTTGTCGCTGTACATCGCCAGCTTTTCTGCCACTTCGCGACCAATGTTTTCCTGTGCCTCAATGGTGGAGCCACCGACGTGCGGAGTCAGGATCACGTTGTCGAACTCGCGCAGTGGAGAGATGAACTCTTCATTGTTGGACTTGGGTTCAACGGGGAAGACATCAATGGCGGCGCCCAGGAGCTTGCCACTGCCCAAGGCATCGGCCAGGGCGTCAATGTCGACCACCGTGCCCCGGGAGGCGTTCATCAGGATGCTGCCCGGCTTCATCTGGGCAAACTGCTCGGCCTTGAACATGTACTTGGTGGACGGCGTTTCGGGAACGTGCAGGCTGATCACATCGCAGGTGTTGAGCAGCTCCTGCAGGGTGCCTACCTGGGTGGCATTGCCGATGGACAGTTTGGACACCACGTCGTAGAAGTACACGTCCATGCCCAGGCCTTCGGCCAGCACGCTGAACTGGGTGCCGATGTTGCCATAACCGATGATGCCGAGCTTCTTGCCACGGATTTCGTAGCTGTCCTTGGCGGACTTCAGCCATTCACCACGGTGGGCCTTGGCGTTTTTCTCAGGTACGCCGCGCAGCAACAGAATCGCCTGGGCCAGAACCAGCTCCGCCACACTGCGGGTGTTGGAGAAAGGTGCGTTGAAAACAGCGATACCGCGACGGGTGGCCGCCTGAAGGTCAACCTGGTTGGTGCCAATGCAGAAACAGCCCACCGCTACCAGCTTCTGGGCAGCGTCGAATACCTTCTCGGTCAGCTGGGTGCGTGAGCGGATACCCACGAAATGAGCGTCGGCGATTTTCTCCACCAGCTCGTCTTCGGCCAGTGAATGAGTCAGGAATTCGATGTTGGTATAGCCTGCGGCGTTCAGGGTATCAATGGCGGACTGGTGCACGCCTTCCAGCAGCAGGATGCGGATTTTGCTCTTTTCAAGAGACGTATTTGACATGGGCTTGCTTCCGAACCTTTCGTCACATGAAATGACCCGTGAGGACCGCTGTTGGCGGGCGGGCTCACAGAACAGGGGCGGTATGATACCATAAACGCAGATTTTCACAGCGCGTCGGACCACCTGAATCAACTCTGCCTACCGGCGCCCTGATTAACCCTTTGCGAGACCGGACTATCCATGAATCCTGAACAGATCGTTGCCTCCCTCAAAGCCCTGATGGAAGCGGGCCAGACCCCCGGAAAAGTGCTGACTGACGCGGCCGACCTGGAAAATTACGGCAAGGACTGGACGAAGATCTATCCACCCAAGCCCGTGGCCATTGTTTTGCCCAAGACGACGGAACAGGTGCAGGCGCTGGTGAGGTTTGCCAACGAGAACCAGGTGGCTCTGGTGCCTTCTGGTGGGCGCACCGGCCTGAGTGCCGGAGCCGTGGCGGCCAATGGTGAGGTTGTGGTGGCGTTTGACAACATGAACCAGATTCTGGACTTCAGCGCCAGCGACCGCACCGTGAAGTGTCAGGCCGGGGTAGTGACGGAACAACTGCAGACCTACGCCGAAGACAACGGCTTGTATTATCCCGTGGATTTCGCCTCGGCCGGTTCCAGCCAGCTTGGCGGCAACCTCTCCACCAACGCCGGTGGTATCAAGGTAATCCGCTACGGCATGAGCCGGGACTGGGTGGCTGGTCTGAAAGTGGTCACCGGCAAGGGGGATATCCTCGATCTGAACAAAGATCTGGCGAAGAACAACACCGGGTACGACCTGCGCCATCTGTTTATCGGCGCGGAAGGCACTCTCGGATTTATTACCGAGGCCACCATGAAGCTCTCTCGCAAGCCGGATAATCTGACCGTGCTGGTGCTGGGCCTGAACGACCTGACCAACACCATGGACGTGCTGCAGGCGTTCCAGAAGCAGATCGATCTGACCGCCTACGAGTTCTTCTCCCATCAGGCCATGGGGCATGTACTGGCCCATGGCCAGGTGCAGGCGCCGTTCGAAACCGAGGCGCCGTACTACGCGCTGCTGGAGTTTGAGGCGGTGTCCGACCAGGTGATGGACGATGCCATGGCGCTGTTCGAGCAGTGCGTGGAAAACGGCTGGGTGCTGGATGGCGTTATCAGCCAGAGTGAAACCCAGGCCCTGAACCTTTGGCAACTGCGGGAGCGCATTTCAGAGTCCATTGCACCGCGTACGCCGTATAAGAACGATATCTCTGTGGTGGTTTCCAAGGTGCCAGGGTTCCTGCAGGAAATCGACGCGGTGGTCACCGAGCACTACCCGGATTTCGAGATTATCTGGTTCGGCCACATCGGCGACGGCAACCTGCACCTGAACATCCTCAAACCGGAAGACATGGCCAAAGAGGATTTCTTTGAGAAGTGCCAGCAGGTGAACAAATGGGTCTTCGAGATTGTCGAACGTTATCAGGGCAGTGTGTCTGCCGAGCATGGTGTCGGCATGACCAAGAAACCCTATCTGGAGTACACGCGCAGCGCCGCTGAAATTGCCTACCTGAGGGGCATCAAGCAGGTGTTCGACCCCAAGGGTGTGATGAACCCCGGCAAGATTTTTGACTGAAGGCGTTCAGGCGATGCGGGTGGTGGCTCCTGGGAGCGACCTGAATGGTAGAGCAGCTTTCCGAGTGTGAAGGCGACTGTTTTCTCCTGACCCCCAACCGGTCCATGAACTGGCGGGGCAATATCCGCATTTGGCTTGCGGCTGTGTTGCTTTCGCTGGTTATTTCCACTGGCATGCTACTGGCCGGAGCATGGCCGGTATTGCCGTTCGCGGGTCTTGAGTTGACCGCATTGGCGGCGGCGTTCTACTACACCTCCCGTCAGTGCCAGAGGCGCGAAGTGCTCACGTTCGCACCGGAGCTGATCCGCCTGGAAAAAGGCCTGACCCAGAAGGAGCGGGAATGGGAGCTGCCCCGGCGCTACACCCGCGTATGGCAGGACATGCCACGCCATCCCTGGACTCCCCCAAAGCTTCACCTGCAGTTCCGGGGCGAGGAAATTTCCCTCGCACCCTTCCTCAATATCGATGACACCGAGGAACTGGTTGCTATCCTGGAGAGGCATGGGCTGAGGGTGGAAAAACGGCGCAGGCCGGAGAAGCTCTGGTTCTGAATACACTCATCTGACAATCAAAGTGTTGCTGTATGAAAGATCACATCGTTGTGCTCAGCGGCGCCGGTATGAGCGCCGAAAGCGGACTCTCCACGTTTCGCGATAATGGCGGCCTGTGGGAACAACACAGTGTCTATGATGTGGCGACGCCAGAAGCCTTTGCCCGAAACCAGGAACTGGTGCTGCGCTTCTACAACGAACGCCGGCGGCAGTTGAAGTCGGCACAACCAAATGACGCCCACCGCTTGCTGGCGGAACTGGAGCAGCATTACCGGGTAACGATCATTACCCAGAACGTGGACAACCTGCATGAGCGGGGCGGCTCCAGCAATGTTATACACCTGCACGGCGAACTCACCAAAGCCCGCAGTTCGACGCATCCGGAACTGATTTACGACATCGGATTCAACGACATACAGCCCGGAGACACCTGTGATCGCGGCTCCCAGCTTCGGCCGCACATCGTATGGTTCGGCGAGGAAGTGCCGATGATCGAGGCCGCAGCGGAGATCGTGCCCACCGCAGATCATCTGCTGATTGTGGGCACGTCCCTGCAAGTCTACCCCGCAGCCGGGCTGGTGGATCTGGTGAATTTCGATGTGCCGGTAACGGTCATCGATCCTGGTGAACCGGCGAGCCTTTCGAGGGCGAAGGTTATTCGCAAGGGCGCCGGTGAGGGCGTTGCGGAGTGGATGAAGGGGCTGGGGTTATAACGCCAGATACTCCTCGAGTTCTTCCCGAAATGCTGCTTGCACCCCCAAACGCTTCATCATCCAGTAATGGCCGGCAATCATTCGGTCAATGAAGATGCTCTCTACCGGCGGCTTGAAGTAGTCCAGGTACTTGAACACGGTGGTGGTTTTTGCAGCGACGTCCTTGTGCAACTCAGACTCGGCAAAGTCGTAGGGGGTGTCACTGTCAAAGGGCTGAATTAGAATGTCCCGCCACATGGCATAGTAGGCTTCGTCCACCGCCGGCTGTGATTCCACGCGAGCACCAAGGGCGATCAGGTGGCGATCCAGGGCGGCGTAATCCTCTTCCAGGGCGGAGACCAGGGCGTTGCGATAGGCCTCGACGATTTCCGGCTTCAGCTTTTTCACGCAACCAAAGTCATAAAGGATGATGGTGCCATCGGGCCGGTAGGCGAAATTGCCGGCGTGGGGGTCGCCATGGATGCACTGGTAGCGGAAAAGCTGGTCCGCCATCATGGTGAAGATGCGGTGCCCGATCAGGTTGATGGTGTTCTGATCGTATCTTGCGGGGGTTACCTCGCTGATATGGTCGCCTTCCACCAGCTCCATGGTCAGTACCCGCCGGGACGAGTGGCTGGCAAAGACGGTCGGGATCTCGATCCAGTCGTCACTGGCATGGAATGCCTGGAATTCCTTCAGGTTGCGGGCCTCGTTCTCGTAATCCAGTTCCTCTTTGAGCCGCACCCGGATTTCGCCGAACAGCTGGTCGACGTGCTCTTTCGGCATTTTCAGCAGGCCGCCCAGTTTCAGGGCCATTCGTAGCTGTTTCAGGTCGCTGTCGCAGGATTCGTCCACGCCGGGGTACTGAACCTTGACGATGACATCGGTGCCGTCGTGCAGGCGGGCCCGGTGAACCTGGCCGATGGACGCCGCCGCGTAGGGTTTTTCCTGCAGGTACTCGAACAGTTCTGACACCGGTTTGCCCAGTTCGCTCTCCACCTGACCGACAATCACCTCGAACGGCATGGGCGGGGCCTCTTTCTGAAGCCGCTCAAGGGCATCCGAGAATTCCCGGGGCAGAAAGTCCTGGGTCTGGGAGGCAATCTGGCCGACTTTCATGACCGCGCCCTTGAGCTCACCCAGGGTATCGACAATCTGGTCCGCCATGCGGGTATAGCTCTCGGAGCGAGCGCCCTCGTTATCTTCCTCACTGCGGAAGATCCGGCGCGCGCGCTGGCCAGCGTACTGTCCGGCCACGGACGCCGTCATGCCTGCCAGTCTGAAGAATCGTCCGCTGCGTGTGGTAACCGGTTTCTTTGCCATGCCTGTTATACGTCCTGAAGAGCCGATGGACCTGAGGAGGATCGCAATGTCCCTTGCCCAGCCTAGAGCACGGTGGTCTCCACAAACAAGGCGTCTTCCAGTTCCAGAGACAATATCTGGCCGGGTTCCAGGGGGCCAACGCCTTTTGGTGTACCGGTAAGAACCACATCGCCGGGCATCAGGGTGAATTGGGTGCTCATGTGGGCGATCAATGGCACGATCGGGTTCAGCATATCCCGGGTATCACCGGTTTGCTGGCGTTCGCGGTTGATGTCGAGGGTAAAGGTGAGATGGTCTCGGCGGAGGCGGTCGATACACACGAAGGGCGACAGGGGGCAGGCACCATCAAAGGCCTTGGCGCGTTCCCAGGGCTGGCCTTTCTCCTTGAGCCGGGATTGCACGTCTCGCAGCGTCAGGTCCAGCGCCAGGCCGTAGCCAAGGATAGCGGCTTCGGCGTCGCTGGCCGACGCATTGGTCAGCGGGCGGCCGATCAGCACGGCCAGCTCGGTTTCAAAATGAACCGCGCCCTGGTTGCGTGGGAAGTCCAGGGGGCGGGTGATGTGCACCGCGGAGGTTGCCGGTTTGATAAACAGCAGGGGCTCATCCGGAACCGGGTTGTTCAGCTCCCGGGCATGTTCCGCATAGTTACGACCGATGCAGACGATTTTGCCCAAGGGCAGGTTAACCGGTGTTCCGTCTTTCCAGTGGTGCTGATAGTCAGGCATGGCGCTTGTCTCCTTAGTACATGGCACGAGTCTAAACCGGAAACACTTTTGCTTGCACTAGCGGTCAAAGTTCTTTACGTTTTTGTTGCGCGGGGAACCAACGGACAGGTCCCCGGTGATACCAAAGCAACAGGGACCGTAATGCAACTCAAATTCCACGGAGACCTTACGGCACAGGACTTGCCGCTGATCGAATCTCCCTTTTTCGCGGCCAATAAGGCCATGTCCATCCTCACCGCTTTCTATTCCCATGAACGGGAAAGGCTCCGGCTTCCTGATAGCCTTTCCTGCCAAAGCCGTTCGCTGGTCAATTGGGCCGATGAAATCTGCTCCCGGATTTCCGCAGGCGAAATTCTTCTGGTCTACAGCCGGATCGAGCGAAATGAACTCTTTTCACCCTTGGTCTCATGGAACCCGGATGAGAATGGTGCCGGGCAAGGGCGCTGGCGCTATCGCAATTGCGGGGCGCACTGCGCCGGGATTGGTAACGCTGTTGCAGCGTTCAACCGATATGAAATTACTCCAGCGGATCTTGATCCAGCCATGGGTGTTGGCTCGCTTCCGGCGACTGGGTTTGAGACGGAGCTTCGCATTCAGCAGGCACAAAATCGCCAGCGTAGTGAACCTGCCGCACAATCATTTTCCGGAACACTGGGGACACAAGCCAATGTTGCATCTTTGTCTCCGGCAGAAAACCCGGCGACGGGCCGTGACAACCACAACGTTGAAGAGCCTCCGCTGGAAATTGTGGCTGGTCTTTTTACCGACGGTACGTTGAATAATGTCGACAATATTCAGGCATTTGAGCGACGTGTGGAGAGCGAGTGCCTTGAGCCTATGCGAAATGACCCAAGTAAGCGGGCCGAGTGCGAGGAGCGGCTTCGGCTGACGATGGGTGAGAGCTATGCTGGGGCGCCTACGAATGTGGCAAAGCTCTGGCGGTTGTACAGAGATTCTAGTCAGGATCGAATAGATGGACGACCGCTCATTCTAAAGGTCTATTCGGCTGGTGCAGGCACGAGGACTGGCGGTGATGATTCGATTATAGGGATGGCTACCGGGTTAGGGGAGACTGGTGTTCTCGATCAGGTGAAACGGCTATTTTCAGATTTAGCAGATCAGATTGCAGTAGTCGCCGGAGGACAGCCTAGATATCGAATTATCTTCGATCTGTTTGGTTTTAGTCGAGGAGCGGCGGCAGCTCGTCACGCTGCAAATCAGATTCTCAAAGGCACAGATGGTGAGCTGTCAAAAGCACTTCAACGCAGTGGGATTGCTTGGCCGGAAAAGGTCACTATTCGATTCGTTGGTCTGTTTGATACGGTCGCCGGAATTGTTAATCTGGCAAGCTTGGATCCTTCTCCTGGAAATGATCGAAGCAACCCCGTAGAACTGTTTCTCGATTCGAAAAAAGTAAATCATGCTCTACATTTGACGGCGATGCATGAGAAGAGGGCCAACTTTTCCCTCAGCAGTCTCCGTAATCCTGATGGGAGTCTACCCCGGAACTTCCGTGAGGTATCTCTGCCCGGCGCACATTCTGATGTTGGGGGAGGTTATGCCGATCGAGAAATCGAAGAAGTCCTTTTGTACCCGACTGTCAGTATTCGTGGTTCGGATACCAAGTGGCCCAGGCAAACTATGGAGTGGGATACTCTGGGCGAAATGCTCGGCCATTATGAAAGCGAAGGATGGATTGGCGAGTTCAGTCTGCCCCTGCCAGATAGCGCTGATCCAGAGTTAGCGATTGAGAGTCAGCGCCTTGATCATCCCGTTCCAGATGGCCAGGTGTTGCTCAGCCTGAAAATGAGGCGTTACCTTCTGGCTGACTATTCCCGCGTTGCATTGAAGATCATGTACGAAGAAGCGATCAAAGCGGGAGTGATGATGTACGAGTTGGATGAAAGCGATGTTGCGCTCAACTTTCCAGATGAGCTCAGGCCGGTATTTGAAAGAGTTCGGGATGCCGTTGCCGCTGGTAACGACTCTGTTGGGTTGGACTCATCACTGAGCAATCTGTTGCTTCAAAAGTACACTCATCATTCTGACCACTATAACCTTATGAGCTCTCTTGTGAGTGGTGAGACGTTTCAGTTTGAGTTTCCAATATCTCGTCTCCATCCGTTTCGCCCAACCTTACATAGGGAGCGAACCATCCACCCCAACCGCGAGCCGGAGACAAAAAATGATTCATAGGCTAACGCTGGTATTGTTTTGTTGCCTGTGGGTGGCCGGTTGTGGCACTGCGGCTATTTCTGAAGAGGGTGTTGCCTCATACTTCTGGGTCGCTGCTCCGATGCACTACGATGTATGGGTTGAGCATCTTGAGCTTGGGCGCTCAGCTAACTATAAATGGAATCAACCTCCGGGAGGTATATCTTGCTGCTGGCGGGGTCCGCAGGGACCAAAGGGTGTTGGTGGAAGGCTCGAACCCTTCCCAGACTATATCCGTATCCGATGGTTCTCATTTGCGGAGCAGAAATTCTATCAGCACTTGATGCATGTACCCCCTGGGTGGGGGGAAAAAATGCAGGAAAGGGCGCCCCACCACACCCATTTAAACGGAGTGGTTGAGAAGCGCAGGAACCGGTTGGTATTAGGCTTGGCGCCGGGTGGTCAGATCGTTGTCTGGCTTATGAGCCAAATAGGAAACGAGATTGAGGTCGAGCGTTTTCAGGCGAATGAGGTTGATGGTGACATCTCTACTTACCAAAAAAGAACAGAAGAGTACCGCGAAAGCAGCGGCACTCACCTGGAAACGCATGGAATTCCACTGGAAGGTTGGTAGCGATGCCCATTGTGCCTGCGCGGTGAATTCCCCGGAAACACGAGCAGGCACTGAGATAGCTATTTGTGGGCCGCCATGGATTCAGTCGCCCTCGAACGAACACACCGTATAAACCTTCAGCCCCTCTTCCTGCAGCTTGCGTGAGCCCCCCAGGTCGGGGAGGTCAATCATGGCAGCCACTTCGACGATGTCGGCGCCAATTCTGCGAATGAGCCGTGAGGCGGCCAGCATGGTGCCGCCGGTGGCGATCAGGTCGTCCACCAGCACCACGTTGTCGCCGGGCTTGAAGGCGTCCTTGTGCAGTTCCACCGAGGCGGTGCCGTACTCCAGTTCGTAGTCTTCCACCAGGGTATCGAACGGCAGCTTGCCTTTCTTGCGGATCAGTACCAGCGAGGCGTTCAGCTCATAGGCCAGGGCGGAGCCGATGATAAAACCACGGGCATCTACGGCGGCAACGGCATCAATATCGTGGCCGTGGTAGCGGTGAACGAAGGCATCAATCAGCTTGCGGAACGCGGTGCGGTCCTGGAGCACGGTGGTGATGTCGCGGAAGGCGACGCCTGGCTTGGGCCAGTCTGGCACGGTGCGAATGGCTTTCTTGATGCTTTCTGAAAAATAGTCCATAGCGTGTCCAAGCGCTGAAAGCGCAGCTTAGGCTGCGTCCAGGAAGATGAATTTCAGGATAAAGACCACGGCGATGATGACCACGCTGGGGTTCAGGTCCGACCAGCGGCCGCTCAAGGCCTTGAGGATGGCATAGGTAACGAAGCCCAGGGCAATGCCGTTGGCGATCGAGAAGGTCAGCGGCATCATCAGGGCGGTTACCACTGCCGGTGCGGCTTCGGTGACGTCGTCCCATTCGATCAGCTTCAGGCCGCTGGCCATCAGCACCGCGACATAAAGAAGCGCCGGAGCGGTGGCGTAAGCCGGAATAATACTGGCAATGGGCGAGAGCAGCAGGCACGCCATGAACAGCGCCGCGACGACCACAGCGGTCAGGCCGGTGCGGCCACCGGCGGAGATACCGGCGGTGGATTCGATGTAGCTGGTGGTGGTGGAGGTGCCGAGGGCAGCGCCGGACATGGTGGCTACGGAATCGGACATCAGCGCACGGCCCAGCCGTGGCAGTTTGCCGTCCTTGTCCAGCAGGCCACCGCGCTGGGCGGCGCCGATGAGGGTGCCGGAGGTGTCAAACAGGTCTACAAACAGAAAGGCGAAAATCACGCTGATCATGCCAATGTTCAGCGCCCCTGCGAGGTCCAGCTGCATGAAGGTCGGCGCCAGACTTGGGGGCGCGGACGCAAAACCATCGTACTCCACCATGCCCAGCCCCATGGCTGCTGCTGTCACGGCAATGATCCCGATCATCACCGCACCGGTGATCTTGCGGAAGGACAAAGCACAGATCAGCACGAAACCGCCGAAGAACAACAGGCTCTCGGCCACTTTTACGTCACCCAGACCAACCAGGGTGGCGGGGTTATCAATCACGATGCCGGCATTTTTCAGCGCGATGAGCGCCAGAAAGAAGCCAATGCCGGCGGAGATGCCGAAACGCAGGGACATGGGAATGCTGTTGATGATCCATTCCCGGACTTTGAAGATACTCAGCAGGAAGAAGATAAAGCCGGAAATGAAGACAGCACCCAAGGCCACCTGCCAGCTATAGCCCATGCCGCCAACAACGGTGAACGAGAAGAACGCGTTCAGGCCCATGCCCGGCGCCAGCGCGATCGGGTAGTTGGCCCAGAGCCCCATGATCAGGGTGCCAATGGTGGCCGCCAGGCAGGTCGCCACGAATACCGCGCCGAAGTCCATGCCGGTAGCGGAGAGAATGCTGGGATTGACCACGATGATGTAAGCCATAGTCAGGAAGGTGGTAAAGCCCGCAAGTACCTCTTTGCGAACTGTGGTGCCATTAGCCTGGAGCTTGAATAGTCGTTCTAGCATGACGTATGCCTGCCTTACAGGGTGCTGAATGGGGGTTGAATGAACCGGTTTCAGGAATTGGGTGAAAAAACGGCAATGTTACCGGCTGGAGGCGAGAACGCCAAGGGACGATTGATCATCGGTAGCCTCATTGCACTGTTCGTCTGTCCCGCTGGAGGCGGATGTCGAAGCGCACAGCCAGCAGTCGGGTGATGAAAATAAACAAGAGGCCAATGGTCATGGCCAGGGATTCGCTCTCCAGCAGCCATTGGCAAACAAAGTATAGCCAACAGCCGGCGAAGGATATGGACGCGTAGATCTGGTCTTTGCGGAAAATCAACGGCACCTCATTGCAAAAGGTGTCGCGCAGGGCACCACCAAAAGTACCGGTCATCACGCCCAGTAGTGACGCCACAAACCAGGAGTGGCCCAGGTCCAGAGCCAACTGCGCGCCGAGGATTGTGAAAACACCCAGGCCGAGGGCATCAGGAAGCAGGATGCGCGATTCGCGGATACGCTCGACACGGTGCCAGTAGCTGAACACAACGGCCATGCAGAGGATCAGGATAGGTTGCTCCTGATGCTTGATCCAGTACAACGGGTGATTATCCATCATCAGGTCACGAAGGGTTCCTCCCCCCAGGGCGGTCACGAAGCCGATGGTGAAAACGCCCACCGGGTCCATGTTCTTGGATCGGGCGATCAACATGCCGGAGATCGCAAAGGCAATCACACCGGTCATTTCCAGCACGTAAATTATGTCAAACATCTCTGGCCCTAAGCCGCGTATTGCGAGCGCTGTGATCCGTTCCCGCTTTTTGAAGCGTGTTTGAGGCATATCTTGAAGCTGTTACGCGTATTGAGCAATGACTATGTCTCTGATTCGTCTGGCCTATGCCAGAGAGTCATTTTTCCGATCAGAATAAGTCCAGCTAATCCGGAGAGATTAGATTTCTTTATTTGCTTCATGATCCGACTCTGTTTAGGTTGATAACCATCCATTGATGTTGTCCTCTATCGACCGTCCAAATATCGACTGTCCTACAACGGAGTCACGAATATGAGAGCGATCCTCTGCAAGGAATACGGCCCGGCGGAGACGCTGGTGATTGAAGACGTCACCAGCCCCGTCGTGAAAGGTCACGGGGTCAAGGTGCGCGTTAAGGCTGCCGGCCTGAACTTCCCGGATACCCTGATCATTGAAGGCAAGTACCAGCTCAAGCCCACCATGCCGTTTTCTCCCGGTGGAGAGATGTCTGGCGAGGTAATTGAAATCGGCGAGAAAGTCACTCGCTTCAAGCCGGGTGACCGGGTTGCCGGCCTCACCGGCTACGGTGCCTTTGCCGAAGAGGTGGTCGTCCCGGAGCAGAACATCCTGCCCATTCCCGAGTCCATGTCCGACGAAAAAGCGGCTGCTTTTTCCATGGTCTATGGCACCTCGTATTACGCTCTCAAGCAACGCGCCAATATCCAGCCGGGGGAAACTCTGTTGGTGTTGGGTGCCAGCGGCGGTGTTGGCCTGGCAACGGTGGAACTGGGTAAAGCCATGGGCGCCCATGTGATTGCGGCAGCCAGTACGGCAGAGAAGCTGGCGGTGGCGAAAGAGGCCGGTGCCGACGAGCTGATCAACTACACCGAAGAGCCGTTGAAAGACGCGGTTAAACGCCTGACCAACAGTAAGGGCGTGGATGTGATCTACGATCCGGTCGGCGGTGATTTTACGGAGCAGGCGTTGCGCGCCATGGCCTGGAACGGCCGTCACCTGATCATCGGCTTCGCGGCTGGAGATATCCCCAAGATTCCGGCGAACCTGACGCTGCTGAAGGGTTGTTCGGTGGTCGGTGTGTTCTGGGGCAGCTTTACCCAGCGTGAGCCGCAGAACAGCGCCCAGAACATGATGGAGCTGCTGAAGCTGTTCTCCGAAGGCAAGATTAATCCGCGAATCAGTGAAGTCTATGACTTCGAGGATTACGAGAAGGCCCTTGGGGCGCTGACCGGTCGGGCTGCTACCGGGAAGGTTGTCCTTAAGGTCGGTTCTTAAGGCCTGGTTTGGTGCTGGCCTCTGAATCTAGCCTGATGGTTCAGGTGATTGGCCATGGCTGACAGGGACTCCCCAAAAACGCTAAGAGCACATCCATGTGCGCTTGACTCCGGCCGTCCCTGGCCGGAGACATTTTGGGGAGCCCCTGTCAGCCAAGGCCTGCGGACCTTGGGAATATATCGGTACATTGTGAAACCGTAGAGCGGTACCTTCCATGATTTGACAGCACCGGTGGGAGCCCCCTCCCAAAAATGTGCGGAGCCATGGATGGCGGAGCCCAAGCGCACATGGATGTGCTCGTAGCGTTTTTTGGGAGGGGGTTCCCACTGGTGCAGCCCCCAAAGCCAAACAGGCTAGGGCCAAGATACACAGGCACCACCATAGGCCCAGGAAAACTCAAAACCGGACAGCACCCGAATCAATCTGGGCAACCAGCTCAGGAGTCAACCGGGTATAACCATCTGTCCCGGGTAACCAGGCGTAAACCTCCTCCCCCGGTTTGTCGATGGAATAACCGGCTTTCTGGATGTCCACCTTGCGGTACTTGAAGGTCCCCGTTTTCTCGATGGCACCGGTTACCCGAACAAACACCGGAATCGCATAGGGCGGCAGGTTGTCGCTCAGGTACCGGAACAGTCGGTTCACATCAAATGCCTGGCCATTGGCGTGGGGAACCAGCGTTACCATGCCGGCCTTGCCGTTGGTGCCCGGAATCTCCACCCCATAGACAATGGCTTCCTCCACCATATTGGAACCGTCGATGATGTTCTCCACCTCAGTGGTGGATACGTTTTCCCCTTTCCAACGAAAAGTGTCGCCCATACGGTCCACGAACTGCAGGTGGCCGCAGCCGATTTCTTTTAGCACGTCACCGGTGTTGAACCACTGGTCGCCTTTCTTGAAGGCGTCCCGCAGGATCGATTTTTCCGTGGCGTCTTTCTGGGTATAGCCCTCGAAGGACCATTTCTTGGTGATCTCACCGATCAACAGCCCCGGTTCGCCCTTTTCGACTTCCTGCATGAATCCGCTGTCGTTCCGAACCGGGTCGCGGGTGCCGTCGTGGAATTTGACCAGTTTGTAGGGGGCGGTGGAAAAGCCAACGGTGTTGTCCAGGTTGAAGAAATTGCTGAAGCCGATGTTGCCCTCGCTGGAGGCATAGAGTTCCGCCACGGTTTCGATGCCAAAGCGTCCCTTGAACTCCTTCCAGATGGACGGGCGCAGGCCGTTGCCGATCATCTTGGTGAGGTTGTGATTGCGGTCCTGTTCGCTGGGGGGCTGATTCAGCAGGTAACGGCAGAGTTCGCCCACGTAGCCGAAGGTGGTTGCCTGGAAATACCGCACGTCGTCCCAGAACGCGCTGGCGGAGAATTTTCGACGCAGGGCAATGGCAGAGCCACCGGCCATCACGGATCCCCAGCACACCAGCAAGGCGGTGCCGTGGTACAGCGGAAGGGTGCAGTAAAGGACATCGTCCGGTTTCATGTCCAGGGACATCATGCCGAACCCGCCGTAGGCTTTCATGAACTTGCGGTGGCTGCCCGGCGCCGCCTTGGGTAAGCCAGTGGTGCCGGAGGTGAACAGGTAGATGGCGGTGTCACCCATAGTGGGCGGATCGGCCGGCTTGGGGGCCGTATTCCGATGGGCGCTGACCGTTGCCGCCATGTTCACATAGCCCTCCGGTGCATCGCCGAAGATGTTCATGGTGTTGGTATCGGCCAGGAACAGGAATGGGTTGGGGTGGCTGGTCCTGATATCGGCTTTCACGCCGTCAAAGGCTTCCACCAGTTCCTCGCCCACAACGACCATTTTAGGACTGACCAGATTGATGCTGTGTTCCAGTACGCGTCCCTTCTGGGAGGTGTTGAGCATGGCACAGGCCACGCCCACCTTGGCGGCACCGGCGACCACGGCGAGCAGCTCCGGGCGGTTTTCCAGGAATACGGCGATGGTATCGCCCCGGATAAGGCCCTCTGTCTTCAGGAAACCGGCAATGCGGTTGGCCCAACCGTTGAATTCCCGCCAGGTAATGCTGCGGTCTTCGAACAGGATGGCCGGGCGGTGTCCGTATTTTTCGGCGTTGCGGTCCACCAGGGTGCCAAGGGTCAGGTCCTTGTTCTCGTTTTTGACCGAGTAGTAGTAATAGCCCTTGGCAATGGCGGGAAATCGCCGGAGTATGCCCGGCAGGCTGCGAGCAATGTCACGTGGGGATACGTTGTCCTGGGTCATAGGGTCATCCGTCAGGGTCAGTGTGAAACGTTGTTGTTTGTTTTGCCCCCGGACAACGAATGGCTCCGGGGTTAATCCAGAAACAGGTCCGGCAGCAGGGGCTTGTCGCCTGGCTGGTACCGGTAGTGTTCGAAATCCGTTACGCCGTCGGCCCTGAGCACGTCCTCATCGATCAGGGACTGACCGGTCATTGCCCCGGCAGGACGGCTGAGGACGCTCAGTGCGGCGTCCGCCATGATGTCTGGCTTGCGGCCCTGGGCCATCATTTGCGGGCCGCCCACTTCAAACTCAATGGCGGCCGTGGCGATTAACGTTTTAGGCCACAGGGTGTTCACTGAAACCCCGTAACGCCGAAACTCCTCGGCCATACCCATGCTCAGCATGGTCATGGCGTACTTGGTGGTGGTGTAGGGCCCATACTGGGCGAACCACCGGGTATCCAAATTCAAAGGCGGCGACAGGCTCAGGATATGGGCCTGGTCGGACTCCTTCAGCCAGGGCAA
This sequence comes from Marinobacter sp. UBA3604, assembly GCF_002375325.1. Classification (NCBI taxonomy): domain Bacteria; kingdom Pseudomonadati; phylum Pseudomonadota; class Gammaproteobacteria; order Pseudomonadales; family Marinobacteraceae; genus Marinobacter; species Marinobacter sp. UBA3604. Next base: position 148,222 of record NZ_DFMB01000015.1, on the reverse strand, counting down.
TGCCGCCTGACTGCAGAGGAATACGGCGCGAGCGTTGACCTGATGCATCAGGTCGTACCGGCTGACCTTCAGGTTCTCGACGCCGGTCAGTTTGATGGCGCCCGCGTTGTTTACCAGCGCATCAATGCCGCCAAAATGGTTCGCAGCTTCATCTATCCGCTGGCGCACCAGTTTTTCGTCTCGCACATCCAGCACCAGTGGCAGGGCCTGGCCACCTGCCTGTCGAATTTCCTCCGCCACGCTGTGTATCGTGCCCGGCAGCTTTGGATGCGGTTCGTCGGATTTTGCGCCGATCACCACATTGGCACCTTCTCGGGCACAGGCAAGGGCGATGGCTCGCCCGATGCCCCGGCTGCCTCCGGTTATAAAAACGGTTCTGTTCTTCATTGTGCTCATTGTCCGGCCTCCTCTGAGGTGGCGTCTGTGGCCGTGATCTCTACCAGTAACTGGCTGCGTTTTACCTGGTCGCCTTTGGTGGCCAGTATCTCGCCGACCGTGCCATCGCGGTCGGCTTTTACCGGATGCTCCATCTTCATGGCCTCCAGGATGACCAGGGTGTCGCCCTGTTTCACCGCCTGGCCGGCCTGAACCAGAACATCAATAATGGCGCCGTCCATGGTGGTCTTGATACGGCCACTGCCGCTGGCGGCGGCACCGCTGGCCGGCTGGTGGGTCACGTCACGCACTGCCAGTGCCTGCCCGAACGCCTGCAAATATAGGTGATCGCCCTGGCGGTGATATTGGCATCGCTGACGAACGCCGTTGTCGATAATGCATAACAGGCCATCGCCCATGCTTTCAAGGTCGAGCTCGTATTGCTCTTCGCCCAGGGTCACGGTGACATGATTGCCGGCGCGGCGGACCAGCAGTTCCAGGGTTTTATCGCCGGTATCCAGTTTCATCGGACTGACGGTCGAGGGTGCGTTGCTCCAGGCATTATTGAGGTCGGCCCGAACGTCAAGACGGCCTGAATTGCCATGGCTGAACACGCAGGCCGCCAACGCGAGCTCGCGGATGCTGATGTCTTTTGGTGCCAGGGATGGATCGTCTCTGAACGCCTGTTGCAGGAAGGCGGTGGTGGCCTCGCCTTCGCCGAAGGTGTCGTCCGCGATGATGCGGCTCAGGAAATAACGGTTGGTGGTCACACCGAATACAGTGGTGTCTTCCAGCGCCCTGAGCAGCCGACGACGGGCTTCGTTGCGATTGGCCCCCCAGGCGATCACCTTGGCCAGCATGGGATCATAGTGAGGCGTAATCGAGTCCCCGGAGCGCACGCCGGTATCAAACCGCAAACCTTCTCCTTCCGCAGGCTGGAACTGGTGCAGCGGCCCGGTTTGCGGGGTGAAGCCGTTGGCTGGGTCTTCTGCGTAAAGGCGCACTTCAATGGCATGGCCGTTCAGCTGGATCTGGTCCTGTGTTAGTGGCAGCGCCAGGCCCTCGGCCACGGAAAGCTGCCAGGCCACCAGATCCTGCCCGGTAATGAGTTCGGTCACCGGGTGCTCCACCTGCAGGCGGGTGTTCATTTCCAGGAAGTAGAAATTGCGGTCCTTGTCGACGAGGAACTCGACCGTGCCAGCACCTTCATAGCCACAGGCCAGCGCCGCCTTCACGGCAGCTTCGCCCATGGCCTGGCGCAGTTCGGGTGTTACAAACGGAGAGGGTGCCTCTTCGACGACTTTCTGATGGCGACGCTGAACTGAACAGTCCCGTTCACCGAGATACACCGCGTTACCGTGTTGGTCTGCAAATATCTGGATTTCGATATGGCGGGGTTCAATAACCGCCTTCTCCAGAATCAGCTCACCATCGCCAAAGGCCTGCTTGGCTTCGGAGCGAGCCCGCTGAATGTTATCGGCCAGTTCCGCTGCCTTTTCCACCAGACGCATACCACGGCCACCCCCGCCGGCAGAGGCCTTGATCATCAATGGGTAGCCGATATTTTCGGCGGCGTTGATGAGTTCTTCGTCGCTGGCATTGTCGCCCTCGAACCCCGGCACCACCGGCACACCGGCTTCCTGCATGGCAATCTTCGATCGCCGCTTACTGCCCATCAGCTCAATAGCCGCCTCCGGTGGCCCGACAAACACCAGGCCGGCGTCTTTGCAGGCCCTGGCAAACCCGGAATTCTCCGACAGGAACCCATACCCCGGATGCACACAATCCGCCCCGGTTTTCCGCGCCGCCTCAATAATCGCCTCTGCGTTCAAATACGACGCCGATACCTGAGCCGGTCCGATACACACCGCCTCGTCGGCCAATTCCACGTGCAGGGCCTTGGCGTCTGCCTCGGAATACACTGCCACCGTCCGGTATCCCAGCGACTTCGCGGTTTTGATCACCCGTACGGCGATTTCGCCTCGGTTCGCTATCAGGAGCTTTTTTAGCATTTTTGCTGGTCTCATGGTTGGGTGGTTATCCGCTTTGGTGGGAGGGAGGCCCTGGTTCAGGACACGCCGTGAATACGTCCATGTAGGCTCCTAAAAAACATCCATGTTTTTTAGGGTCCTGAACCAGGGCCTCCCTCCCACCAAAGCTCCTTCCAACTGTTGTAATTGCATGTCTTTTTTTATGAGCGTTTTGCACGGTGTCTGGGGTCGGGGTTGATCCGGCTTTCCGGGACCGTCAAAAACATGGATGTTTTTGTCGAGCGTACAGGGACGTATTCACCGCGTGTCCCGGAAAGCCGGATCAATCCCGACCCTCCACCATCAGTCTGACTTGGCCCAAGAAGCCGGCCGTTTCTGCATAAACGCAAGAGTCCCCTCGGAACCCTCGTCACTGCGAATCGCCTCGGCAAACTTCCCGGCAGCACTGTCCAGAAGCCCACTCATCGATTCGTGACCAACGCGGTGCAACAACGCCTTGGTCTGGGCCGTCGCATTCGGCGCGCACTGCTGTACCCGGTCAACCGCATGGCCGAGCAACTCATCAATCTCAACTTCAGACTCCGCCACCTGATGAACAATCCCCAGCCGGCACGCCTCATTCGCGTCCACTCGCAGCCCCAGCAACGCCAACCGACGCGCTTGCGTCAGCCCGATGCGCTCCACCACAAACGGCGCAATCTGCGCGGGAATCACCCCGAGGGTCGTCTCCGGCATACCAAACCTGGCTGTCGGCCCGGCAATCGCCACATCCGACACACAGGCCAATCCAAAACCGCCGCCCATCACCGCACCCTCGGTGACTGCAATCACCACCTTCGACGACTCGTTCACCTGTTGAATCATCTGACCGAACGCCCGGTTCAACCGGTAGAAAGGATCTTCCTCACCCTCGGCAGGCTTCTGCCCCCGGGCACCGGCCATGTCCTTGATGTCCCCGCCGGCACAAAAGTGGCCACCGGCTCCGCGAATCACCACGGCACGAATGCTGGCGTCGTTCTCAACCTGACTGAATACCGTCGACAGTTCCGCCACCATCTGCAGGCTCATGGCGTTCCGAACGTCTGGCCGGTTGATGGTGACGTGAAGGGCAGGCCCCTGTTTTTCCAAAACTAGCGTTTCGCAGTGAGGTAAATTTTCCATAGACATGACTCCAATACCGTTGTCTGGGGGCTGGTTGGCAGGAAGGTAGGGCCGTTTCGGGACCGTCAAAAACATGGATGTTTTTGTCGAGCGTACATGGACGTATTCACAGCGTGTCTCGAAACGGCCCTACCTTCCTGCCTGCCAGTCCTTCCCCCAATGCCAAAACCTAATAATCAGTCCCGTTGTTTACCAGGCAAAGTCCCCATCATCTTGCAGATAATCCCCAACATGATTTCGTCAGCACCGCCGCCAATCGACACCAGCCGCACATCCCGGAACGCACGGGACAGGGGGTTCTCCCACATGTAACCATTGCCCCCCCAGTACTGCAGGCAACTGTCCGTCACCTCACGCCCAAGCCGGCCAGCCTTCAGCTTGGCCATCGACGCCAGCTTGGTCACATCCTTGCCTTCCACATGCAGCTCACAGGCCTGATAGGTAAGGGCACGCAGGGCTTCCACTTCGGTTTGCAACTCTGCCAGGCGGAAGTGAATCACCTGGTTGTTGATCAACGGCTGCCCGAACGTTTTGCGCTCGCGGCAGTATTCAATGGTCTTGTTGATACAGAGCTCCAGCGCCTTGATCACGTTGGCCGCGCCCCACATCCGTTCCTCCTGGAACTGCAGCATCTGCATCATGAACCCGGTGCCTTCCGCACCGATCCGATAACGCTGCGGTACTCGCACATCGTCAAAGAAAATCTGCGCGGTCTCGGAAGAGCGCATGCCTAGCTTGTTCAGGTGTGGGCTGAAGGAAATGCCCGGCGTGTTCATGGGCACTACGATGAGCGACTTGTTCTTGTGGGGCTTGTCGTCGGAGGTGTTGGCCAGCAGGCATATGAAGTCGGCCTTGGGGCTGTTGGTGATCCACATTTTGGAGCCGTTGATGACGTAGTCATCGCCGTCCTGTTTTGCGGTGGTTTTCATCCCCGCCACATCAGAACCGGCGGCGACTTCGCTGACGCCGATACAGCCCACCATATCGCCGGCAATGGCCGGGGCAAGGAAGGTCCGTTTGAGTTCGTCAGAGCCAAAGCGTGAAATGGCAGGGGTGCACATATCAGTCTGCACACCTATTGCCAGCGGCACACCTCCGCAATGGGCAGTGCCGAGTTCTTCGGCGGCCACCAGGTTGTAGCTGTAATCCAGCCCCATGCCGCCATACTCTTCCGGCTTCTGAATGCCCAACACGCCCAGGTTGCCGAGCTTCTTGAAGATATCGTGAATCGGGAACTCGCCGGCTTCTTCCCATTCGTCGCAGTGGGGATTGATTTCCTTCTCCACGAAATCGCGGACGGTTTTTCTGAGGGCTTCGTGTTCGGCTGTGAATTTCACGTTTTTGTTCTCCTGATTGATTGTTAGCCCGTGCCTATTTGGTGATGGTGCACGTTCTCTAGCTTGGGTGGCGGCTGTGTGGGCGGGCCTTCAGAAACACGCTCCTTCGGCACATCCATGTGACGCTCGGGCTCCGCCATCCATGGCTCCGCACGGTTTCTGAAGGCCCGCCCACACAGCCGCTTTGTCTATAAATTCGTTGCTTCCTGCAGGGCGGTTTTTGGGAGGCCTGCCGCTCCGGGGTCAACCACCATCACTAAGCTCTCCTAGAGGCGGGCAACGCCAAAAGAATTAGGCCGCAACTGCCGAACCTCAGCCTCCCGACAAACCGAAAGCACCAATGCCAGAACCCGCCGGGTATCCCGCGGATCTATGAGCCCGTCGTCCCACAACCGAGCTGTACCGAACAGGGCCGTAGAGCCGTCTTCCAGTTTCTTGGCCGTAGCCTGCTCCAGGAAATCTAGCGTTTTCGGATCCGGCTCCAAACCGCCCCGGCGCTGCTTGTCTTCGGCCACAATGCGCATCACCTTACCCGCCTGCGCAGGGCCCATGACCGCTGTGCGGCTGTTGGGCCAGGCGAAGATGAAGCGTGGGTCCAGGCCGCGGCCACACATCGCGTAGTTACCTGCACCATAGGAACCGCCGATCACAATTGCGACCTTCGGCACCCGGCAATTCGCCACCGCCTGGATCATCTTTGATCCATGTTTGATGATGCCGTTCTGTTCCGAATGAGTGCCCACCATGAAACCCGTGGTGTTATGCAGGAACAGCAGCGGTGTGCCGGCCTGGTCGCAGAGCTGGATAAACTGCGCCGCCTTGGTAGCGCCGGCAGGCGTGATCGGGCCGTTGTTGCCGATAATGCCCACCGAGTGACCTTCAATGCGGATGGTGCCGCACACGGTCTGGTCGTCGTAGCCGTTCTTGAAATCCATGAACTTCGAGCCGTCGGCTATGCGGGCGAGGATTTCACGCACGTCATAGGGCTTCTTGGCGTCACTGGGAATAACGCCCAGCAACTCTTCGGCTGGATAAAGCGGCTCTTCCCATTCCGGCTCCCGTGATGGGGGTAACTGCTCGTTCCAGGGCAGGGCGTCGAGCACATTGCGGGCGTGGCGGATGCCGTCGGCGTCGTCCTCGGCCAGATATTCCGCCGTGCCGGCCACTTCTGCGTGCATCTGTGCGCCGCCGAGCTCTTCATCGGTAGCGACTTCGCCGGTGGCCGCTTTCAGTAGGGGAGGGCCGGCGAGGAACATCTTGGCCTGTTCCCGCACCACAATCACATAGTCCGACAGCCCCGGCTGATAGGCACCGCCGGCGGTCGCATTGCCATGAACCACCGTTACCTGCGGAATGCCAGCGGCGGACATGCGTGCCTGGTTGGCGAAGCCGCGCGCGCCCAGCACGAAGATATCCGTGGCGTAGTTCAGGTTGGCACCGCCGCTTTCAGACAGTGACACCACCGGCAGCTTGTTCTCCATGGCAATTTGTTGCAGCCGCAGGGTCTTGTCCAGCCCCGCCGGCGTGATGGTGCCGCCCTTGATGGCGCTGTTGCTGGCCACCACCAGGCAGCGAACACCGCTAACCGAGCCAATGCCAGCAATAATGCCGCCACCGGACAGGCTGCCGTCCTTGTCGTCATGCATCTTGTAGCCGGCCAGGGAGCACAGCTCCAGGAACGGCGTACCGCGATCCAGCAGGCGATTGATTCGGTCACGGGGTAACAGTTTCCCGCGCTTGGTGAACTTTTCACGCGCCGCTTCCGCCAGATCAAGAACCTTCTGCTCCACATCGCGGAAGGTGCCAATGTGCGCCTCCATCACCTCCGCGTTTGCTCGAAAGTCATCCGACTGGGGATTAACGGTGGACTCCAATACCTGCATCGAATTCTCCTCAGTCGTCACTCAACACTTTTGGCGTGACTGCCCGGTGGAACCCATTAAAGGGCTCATTGTTCTTCGCTTTCGGGAACGGCCAAACCCGGCCCCCCTGGGACGCGGCACCGTCAATTCGCAGGCAATCCCCACTGATAAACGCCGCCGCCGGGCTCAGCAGGAAACAAATCGCTGCACTGACCTCGGACTCCGTCCCCATTCGCTTAAGAGGCACGTTATCCCCGAGGCTACGAATCCACTGCTTCATATGTTCGGGATAGTTATCCATCCCACTGGAGGCAATCCAGCCCGGTGCCACAGCGTTCACCCGAACCCCGGAGCAACCCCACTCAACTGCAGCGGTCTGGGTAAAATTCACCATCCCTGCCCGGGCAGCGCCGGAATGCCCCATGCCAGGCATGCCGCCCCACATGTCCGCCACAATGTTCACGATGGCGCCGCCGGTTTTTGACAACAGCTGATTGTAGGCTTCACGGGCAATGAGAAAGCCCCCAGTAAGATTCGTGCGAACCACCGTCTCCCAACCTTTCTGGTTGATGTTTGCCAGCGGCGACGGAAACTGACCCCCGGCGTTATTCACGACGCCGTTCAGCCCGCCATGTTCCTCAATGATGGCCGTGACGGTCGCCTTTACAGACTCTTCCTCACGGATGTCGCACACGTGAGCGGAAGCAATACCACCGTCATCGGTAATCTCTGCTTTCACCGCCTCAACCTTCTCAGCCTTCCGCCCAACCAGAGCGACCCTCGCCCCAAGCGCAGCAAGTTCATGAGCGGTACAACGCCCAATTCCGGAACCACCCCCGGTAACGATAAAAACCTGATCCCGAAAGAGATTCGGGTGAAAAACAGACTGATAGCTCATAACAAGAGGACCTTTTCAAATGTTCGGGCGCTCTGGTGGGAGGATATGTCCGGGACCGTCAAAAACATGGATGTTTTTGTCGAGCGTACAGGGACGTATTTACCGCGTGTCCCGGACATATCCTTCCACCAGAGTGCATGCACCAATGTAAAATCAATCAAGCAGTTCAGCACGAACCGGAACAGGGAACTCAAGCAACTGCTGGGCAAACGCCTTCCCCTGCGGATCAATCCGCAAGCTGGCAACACCCCCGCCACCGAGACTGTGCTCCAACAGGAAATTAAAGGCCTGAAACCCCGGCAACGCCCAACGGGTCACCCGACCATGCGCAGGGTGTAGCGTATGGGCCATCCATTCCGCCACAGCCAACTCCGTCAACGCCGCCTCAATAAACGGCACAAACTCCGCCTTGCGGGCAATCACCCCGATATTGGTGTGATCCCCCTTGTCACCACTGCGCGCCCAGGCCAGTTGAATCAAAGGCACTGTGGTATCCGTGGCCGGAGCGGCCGCACTGGCAGACTGCTCAATCAGCTGGCTTGGCTCGAACCCGCCGTCAGTAGCCACGTCTACCGTCTGCTTGTCGCCACCAAGATCCACGGCAACGGACACCTCCGTTTTCGAAACCAGGCACGAATACAACCGAATCTTCGGCCACACCGTTGGCCGTCCACCCACAATACCGGTGATCCCCGGCGCCATCCCCGTGGCCGCTTGGGCGATTTCCCGGGAAAACAGCACCAGCGCTTCCTTCTTGAGGTGGGCCGTGCTGATCTTCACCACCACCTCCCGACACTCTCCCATACGTCCCTGAGCGCCGTAGGTGGCCTCGGTGCCTAATAGTTCGATGCTGGTTTCTGTGTAGTCCGGCAAGCCCCGCTCACTGAACATCCGCGAGGTTTTGGCCAGGATCGCCTCGGCGACTGTCCGGGCCTTGGCCTTCGCATCCATGCCTGCCAACAAGAAGGTTACCGTGCACTTGAAACCGTCCGGCCAGGTGCCGGATACCTTATAGCTGTCCGTGGGGGGAAGCCCCTTGGCGCCAGAAACCCGAACCTCGTCCGTTGCCACTTCCTCAAGGGAGACCCCGGTAAAATCACAGGTCACATCCGGTAGCAGGTAAGCTCTCGGGTCGCCGATTTCATAGACCAACTGTTCCGCCACCGTGCCCCGGGACACTTTGCCCCCGGTACCTTGCGGCTTGGTCATGATGAAATCCCCGGTGGCGGAGACTTCTGCAATCGGAAAGCCCATATCGGCATAACCCTCGGCTACATCTTCCCAGTCGGTAAAGTTACCGCCTGTGGATTGCGCGCCGCATTCCAGTAAGTGCCCGGCCAGGCTGCCCTGGGCAAGCTTGTCGTAATCGCTCCAACGCCAGCCAAATTCATGCACCAGAGGCGCCAGCACCAGGGCGCTGTCGGCAACCCGGCCGGTGATAACAATGTCCGCACCCTGTTCCAGTGCTGCGACCAATCCCGGAGCGCCAAGGTAGGCGTTCAGGCTGACCAGCATCGGCGGCATTGGCTGTGCGGTGGTCATCTCGGTGATGCCGGCATCGGCCAGTTGCTTCTTTTTCGGCAGAAGGTCATCACCCAGCACCAGGGCGATCTTCATATCCAACCCCGCTTTTTCGCACAAAGCCTGCAGAGCATCGCGGCAGGCGACGGGATTGACGCCACCGGCGTTCGCCAATACCCGGATGCCTTTCTGTTTGATCTCACCCAGCAAGGGGCCCATCACCGTTTGTACGAAGTCGCGGGCGTAACCCTGGCTTGGGTCCTTCATCTTCTGCCCCGCCATGATGGACATGGTGATTTCCGCCAGGTAGTCCGCCACCAGGTAATCAATATTGCCCTTGTGGACCAGTTGGGCGGCAGCCGTTTCGGTGTCGCCCCAGAAGGCGGCAGAGCAGCCAATACGGACGGTTTGTGGCCTGGGGATGTCGGAATCTGGCATGTCTTCACCTTGTTGACGGAAGCCGCAAAGTGCTTTCAGAGACCCTTACAAGGTCGCTTTTAGCGGAGATTATCTATCATGCGGTTGACGATACCAAGCAAGCGCTTGGTTTGTAAACAGGCAAATTCGGGATAGAATGGGCGTTCTTCTGTTCCCTGGCTGGAAAACACTGTGAATCAAGACTCTATCCTGCGCTCACTGGTTGCCGACAACCTGGTTTCCGATCCCGCCGGAGCCCGTGGCCGGCTTCTCCACGAGGCCGCAAAGCTGTTTCGTGACAAGGGTTATGAGCGGACCACCGTCAGGGATCTGGCCGCCGCCGTTGGCATTCAGTCCGGTAGCCTGTTCCACCACTTCCGCACCAAGGAAGAAATCCTCAAGGCCGTCATGGTGGAGACCATTCGTCTCAACACAGCCCTGATGCAGGCTGCGGTGGATGCGGCCAGTACCCATCGTGACAAGTTGCAGGCGCTGATTCGCGCTGAACTGGAGTCCATCAACGGGCAGACCGGGGAGGCCATGGCAGTGCTGGTGTTCGAGTGGCGTAGCCTGTCCGAGGAATCCCAGGCTTACGTCCTTGAGCTTCGGGATATCTACGAGCAGTTGTGGTTGGATGTGCTGGAGACCTTGCGTCAGGACGGCGTGCTGGCGGCAGATCCCTTTGTGGTGCGCCGTATGCTCACGGGCGCCCTGAGTTGGACAGTGACATGGTATCGGCCTGATGGTGGCCTGACCCTGGATGATTTGACGGCGCAGGTGGTTGCAATGATGGGTTTAACGACGCCCTGAATCGGATAACCCGGCGTTAAATGCCGATGGTGGTACAAATGTCTCAATTGTAATTTTTTACATAACTTATTGTTTTAAAGAGATTAAAAGATAATTTCCTCTCGTCTATGTGGGCCATTGGCCTGATCGGCATAACCAAATCGGCAATCCAGCCATTTTTGTCTGACAAGATTCAACGCATTCTTGCCCTCGTCAAAGATGAACGGGACAGTGATTGCGATCGCCCCCGACCTATAAAAACAATGCAAACAGGACGAACTATGAACTCCTCACTGGTGAATTCCTTTGGGCATGCCCTCAACGTTCGCAGCCGTCACCTGCTTCTTCTTGTGGTGACGTTTCTGGCCGGTTGCTCGGCCAACCCTATCTACACTACAACGGGTGTGGTGCTCTCCAATTACTCCGAGGGGGAAGCAACCCCTTACGTCATGCAGATGTCCGATCCGCAAATGGCCTGTGCGTTGGGTGAGGGCGTTGACCCGCTGTTGTACTCGTTTTCCCGCGTGACCGAGGCGCCTGAGAGCACCGGTTCCCTGTTGATGCTGCTGGCCGCGAACTGCTCTGAATACAAGGCATGGGAAGCGGAACTGGAATACCTGCGCGCTGACTTTGCCGGTGATGTACCTGCCGCAAAAGACGCGCGGGAGAAAGCAAAGCGGCTGAATGCCCGAACCGCCAAGCGTCGCTATGTCGCCTATCAGCGCGCCATGGCGGCCTATGACTTTGACCCGGCCGCAAAGGAATTCGAGTGTCCGTTCCTGTTCGATGACCAGGAGGAGCTGACTTTCCTGCTGGGCCTGCTGACCGGCATGCAGGCCATCGTGAACGACGCCAACTCCGGTGCCATGGCAGGGGTTCCCCGCAATATTGCGCCCCGGGCGGAGCGTGCCGCCGAATGCCTGGATAACGAAAAATGGGGCGGTTTACCGAATGCCATACGCGGCATGGTGTGGTTGCTGTTGCCGGACACCCGCCCCAGCCTGTCTCCGGATCCCTGGGAAGTGCTTGAGGATAGCTCCCGCCTGGGGGTTGAATCGGGTATACGGGCGTCCATGGCTCTTGAGGCCGTGGCTGCAGAGACGTTTGGTCGCCCGGAGGTGCTCAAGGATGTCATCGCGCGGTTCGCCGACGCGGATGGAGAGATCAAAGTATGGGCTGAGTATCGCCTGGTAGACGAGATCGCCCGAGACGTCATTCAGTTCTCGTCCGATAAGCATTGGACAGCGAACTACGGCTACCGCACGCCCCGTACCTATTTCGGAAGACTGAGCCCGGAACGGCTCGAAGAGCCTGAAACCATGGATCTGGACGGCCTGCTCTAAGCAGGCCCTCGACTCACTGTAATTACCTACAAACACAAGAAAGACCCGGAGGTCATTCATGATCCGTAAATCCCTTGCTGCCCTTTCTTTTGCTGCAGTTGCTCCGATGGCCGCCGCACAGTCTGTGACGATGTGCGTTTTCGATGTGATCGGCGCAAACGGTGATATGTACAACATGGTCAAAGACTATGCGCTGGAAATGAAAGCCCATGGGGTTGATTTTGAACTGCGCCCCTACACTGACGAAGGGGTTGCCGTGGGTGATTTCAATTCCGGACAATGCGACGCCGTCGCCGCTACGGATCTTCGGACCCGCCCGTTCAACCGATTTACCGGCAGCATCAGCGCCGTTGGCGCGATCCCGACCTATGACGATCTGAAAACAACCCTCGCCACGCTTGCGCAGGCCAAGGCAGCGCCCTTGATGAAACAAGGCGACTATGAGGTGCTGGGCATTGTTCCGGCGGGTGCAGGCTACCTGTTCGTCAATGACCGTAGCATTGATACCGCTGGTGAACTGGCCGGCAAGCGCATGGCCACACTGGATTACCAGAAGGACGCCATCCACATGGTCAACCATGTGAAAGCGACGGTTGTACCCTCCGACATCACCAACTTTGCCGGCAAGTTCAACAATGGCTCGGTGGATACGGCTTACGCACCGGCGTTTGCCTACGAAGCTCTGGAACTCTACAAGGGCATTGGTGAAGACGGTGGCATCGTTGATTATCCGCTGGCGCAACTGACCATCCAGGTCATTGCCCGAGACGATGTGCTCGACGACGACACGGCTCAGAAGTCCCGTGAAGTTGCCTGGGGGATGTACGGCCAGGCCATGGACCTGATTCAGCGGCAGGAGTCCGCCATTCCGGAGGAAAAGTGGATCCGTATTCCCGATGCTGACATCGAAGGCTATCAGGAGATGTTTCGGGAAAACCGCCTGCAGCTTCGGGATGGAACCGATGGTGCCAATAAGGTCTATCACCCGAAGATGATGAGCCTGCTCAGCAAAATCCGTTGCTCCAGCAATCCCGGTGCCTCCGAGTGCACAGCGCCTGACCGCGAATAATAAAGGCTGACCCTCCATGAACTGGCGAGCATTATCAGCGGCAGGCCCGAAAACGCTGTACCCCGTGCATCGATTGCACGGGGTTATCCTCCTGCTGCTCCTTATCTTTACGCTTCTTCTGGGTATGGGAAACTCACTCCACTCGCGCATGCTGTGGGTGGGGGAGCAGACCTGGCCGAACTACTACCTGCTGGACCCGGACGCCACGGAGCCGACCTGCACGTTGTCCATGGATGTGGATGCAGAGGTCAGGAAACGTGTCGAGGCCTACGAGCCAGATCCGGACGATCTTTTCAGCTCGCCGCCGGACCCGGATGCGATCCGCAAGTCCCTGGAAAAAAACCTGGCACTCTGCCAGCAGAAGCATCGCCTCTATGAAGAAAACCAGGAGCATGCCACCGAGGCGTTGGCAGTTTACAAGGCGGTTGAACAGGGCTTTGCGGATTTCCTGCTGGATAATATCGAGCTCACCAAGTTCCTGTTTATCGCCATGTTTGCCATGGCTGCGGCGATTTCGGCCTTCGATGCCGATCACATAGCCCTGCGATTGCCGCGCAACCGGTCAGAGTGGCGTCTGAGCCAGGGCATGCAGTTTGTGGTCAATGGCCTGATGGTGTACTCCCTGTTCTCTTACGTGGGCAAGTTATCCTCTTCGCCGGGCTCGGAAGGCACCGCTTTGCTGCAATACGCCTGGGCGGCAGTCTTCGGGCTGTTCATGGTGATCAACCTGATGCGGTTTGTGTCGGTGCCGTCTCGAATGAGGCCGGGATCACTGGCGGCGTCCTCCGGCCTGGTACTGCCGCTGTATTGCGCAATGGGCCTGATCGCGATGAGTTATTTCTTCTTCGTGGACGGCTACTCGTCCGGCCTGGCGATCTATTTCGGTATGATGACCAACCTGTCATCGATGTTTATCAACATCGGGCTCTATGTGCTTGTGGGCATGGCGCTGAAGCAGACTCGCATTCCGGACCTGCTGTTGAACGTCATCAAACCTTACCATCTGCCCGCGCCCATGCTGGCCTCGGTGATGATATTCGCGACCGCTTTTCCCACTGCGTTTACTGGCGCCTCGGGGATTTTCATCCTGGCCGTGGGTGGTGTCGTCTACGATGAAATGCGCAAGAGTGGAGCAGGGCGACAGCTATCGCTGGCTACCACGGCCATGTCCGGCAGCTTGGGGGTGGTTCTTAATCCCTGTTTGCTGATCGTGGTTGTGGCGGCGCTGAACAAGGAAGTGACCACCTCCGAAATGTACGGCTGGGGTTTCTGGGTGTTTATTATGTCGGCCACTCTGTTCTCTGTGGTTGTCTGTAAAACCCAGGGCAACTGGAAGCCTCGCCCGGCTCCGGGGGCATTCCGTAAATCGCTGGCGCAGCTTCGCCCCCTGGTGCCTTATGCCATCGTTACCGCGGTGGTTATCCTGGCCATCTGGGTCATTCTCGGTTTGGGATTCAATGAGTACAGCGCGCCGATGATCCTGCCGCTGGTGATGCTGGCGCTGGTCTATCTCGATTCGGGCAAGGATCCCAACGAACAGGGCCAATCCCGGGTGCGTGCTTTTTGTATGCGCACAACGGCGGCCGCCAGTGACTCTGCCGTACACATCGGCGCACTGCTGGCGCTGATTGGTTTCTCTATCTGTCTCGGGGGCATCCTGGAACGTTCCGATGTGGTGCACGCATTGTTCCCGGAAAACCTGACCAGCCCCTGGATCGCCATGTTGGTGATTGTGGTTATGCTCACCATTATCGGCATGGTGATGGACCCGTTCGGCGCGGTCATCCTGGTGTCGGCCACCATCGCGCAGCCCGCCATCCAGTTGGGTATCGACCCGCTGCACTTCTGGATCGTGTGCCTGGTGGCGTTTGAACTGGGCTACCTGAGCCCGCCGGTGGCACTGAACCATCTGCTGACACGGCAGGTGGTAGGTGAAACCGAGGTGTTGGCCGCTGAGCGCACGGGTTCGTTCTGGCATCGCTATGAGAGACTGTTGTTGCCACTGGTGGTGATGGGACCGACATTGCTGACGGCGGCGTTCGTGCCTCTGTTTTTCTACGCACTGTAGATATAGAGCCTCGGAGACACCGACGCGAAACCGCCTGTGGGGTAACCTGCAGGCGGTTTTTTGCATCTGATTATGGGTTTGGAACGTAATCGGTTTCATAGGCGTTTAATGAGTACCATACTGAAAGCATATGGTGTCGTTCTCGCACTTCTAAGTTGTCGTCCTTGTGAGCCCATTATGATTCGGACTGTTCCTGTTACTGCTGGTTTGATCTCGTTTACATTGCTGTTCGCAGGCTGCGGCGGTGGTGGATCCGGTGGTAGCAGTGAGGCGCAACCCGATCTGAGTGGGGTGATTGACATCGAGAGCGGTACACGGGTGGACTCCGATACCGCAGATGATCGTCGTGTTGACCTTGCCACCGCCAATAACACGGCCGTGTCTGCCCAGACTCTGCCGCCGGGCGCAACGGTGGGTGGCTATCTGAGTTCTGGCTCCGATACCTACGCAAATTTTTTCCAGTACTTTGAAGATGCCGTTGATGTCTACGCCGTAGACCTGTCACCCGGAGACCGCGTCTCTTTTCAGGTGTTCAGTTCTCCGGAGGATCTCCTGCCCGCTGGCGCAGCGGCGCCGGAGCGTTCTCTTCGGATACTGAAACAGCAGGCGGGAACCGTTGTGGAAGTGGCGTCTCAGTCTGCTTCGGGTGATCTGCGACCGCTGGTCGAGGTGCTCGACGACACTTTCGAGCCCGGCTCTTACCTGGTGGAAGTCAGTACCACCAGCGGTATTCCATTTCGGTACGTGCTGTCGCTGGCAGGTGAAGGAACAGCCAGCGTGATGAACACCAGCTACTCGACGCCGCCATTCATGATTGATGAAGCCGTAGTCACCCTCGCGCCAGCCTCGGGGAACCTGCCAGTGATCGCAGCGATGGCGACGTCACAGCGCAGGGAACTGGGTCGAGGTGCCTGGCTGGTGCGCCGTGACCGGCCACGAAACCTGGCAACCATGTCGTCCGGGCAGCGAGAAAGTGCGCGTCAGGAAACCCTGGAATGGGTCAGGGAGTTGCAGCAACAGCCCGGTGTGACATCGGCGGAGCCGAACTACCTCTATTCCTCCCAACAAGTGTCCCCGGACAATGATCCACTCTACAGTCGCCAATGGAGTCTGCCACTGATTCAAACGCCGTTGGCCTGGCAGGCCGCACCGAGTGCGGGTGCAGATATTGGTATCGCGGTCATGGATACCGGCGTATTCCGCTCGCCACCGACGGCGACGGGCGACTGGCATCCGGACTTGAGCGCCAATGTGCAACTGATCCCAGGGCAGATCATGGATTACGTATCGGGTGATCTGGATATTGATCGGGAGGACAGTGGCCAACGTGACACAAACCCCGCCGACCCGGGTGACGGCAAGGCCCGGAGCAGTAATTTCCACGGAACCCATGTGGCAGGTATTGCCGCTGCCGTTGATAACACCCAGGGTGTCGTCGGGGTTTCGCCGGGGGCCACTATCTATCCGGTACGGGTGCTCGGGCGTGACGGTGTAGGGTCGTCCGCTGACCTGATTGACGCCCTGAACTGGGCAGCCGGCCGGAATGAAATAGATGTGATTAATCTCAGTCTCGGTGGGCTTGGCCCAAGCAACGCGCTCAAGCAGGCGATCGACGCCGCCTGGAATGGTGGCAACGGCAAACTGATTGTTGCCGCTGCTGGCAACCAGGGCACGGACGAGCCTACCTACCCCGCTGCCTATCCCAACGTTGTCGGAGTGGGGGCTGTAGACGGCGGAAGTGTGCGTGCCTCGTATTCCAACGTTGGCCAGTCCGTCGACGTGGTTGCTCCGGGTGGTGATGCAAGCAGGGATGCCAATCAGGACGGTACGGCCGATGTCATTGTCAGCGCCTGGGGGCGCGACGATACGGGCTCATTCGAGCCGGGATACGCTGGCCTGCAGGGCACCTCATGTGGCGGGCGTTTACGCCCTGATGAAGGCGGAAGTGCCGACCATTACCCCTGCCGGATTTCAGAGTTTCCTGGTAAATGGTGACCTTACGGACGATGTGGGGCCCGCGTTTGAATACGGAGCGGGGCAGATCAACGCACTGGCAGCGATGGATGCGGCGCTGGACGGCAATTTCCCAATCACTCTTGGTTCCTCGCCCACCGCTATACAGTTCAATGCTGCGGTGCTTAGTGAACAGCTGGTATTTTCGACCTACCCCGAAGGGGAGAGCGTCACCATCACAGACGTGGACCCTGGTGCGCCATGGCTTGATGTGAGTGAACCCAGCGATGCGCGACCGTTGTCACTGACAGTGACCGCAGACCCTACGCAACTGGGGGGTGACGGGCGCTACATGGCAACGCTGGTGATTACTTATCAAGCAGACGGCGCACCTGCTGCAACGCTTATGATTCCGGTATCTCTCAGCCTGGGTAGTTCATCGGATGAACGGAACGCAGGCCGACACTATGTATTGCTGGTCAGTGCGGACGACGAGCGCGATACTCTTGAGCAGGCCGTTGTCTCCGCCTCCCGGGGGCGGTACGAATTTGCGTTTGACGAGGTTGAGGCCGGTGAGTATTTCCTGGTTGCCGGCAGCGACATGGACAACAACGGGCTGATTTGTGAAAACGGCGAGGCCTGTGCCGAATATCCGGTCAATGGGTTACCTGAAAAAATCGTTATTGGCGAAGAACCGGTAGGCGGGGTAAGGTTGAGTACCAGTTTTCGTCGGCCCACCATTACCTCCCTGGGTCTGCCCAGAGTGGGCTTTGAGGGGTATCGCCTGAGATCAGGCCCGAAGTCAAAAACTGGCGGTGAGCCGATCCGCAACGTGGAGAGTACCCGTTGACCTACCGTTTTACGCTGCTACCACTCTGTGTACTCGTGCTCAGTCTGATCACAGGCTGTGCGATCAATCGCTCGGCGACCGCTGATGGTGCGCCTCTGGCGAGACAGGTCACTGAGTCCGATCACTGTGGGCTCACGGCGCCGGGACTGGTCTATGTGTCCAGTGCCGGAGATCTGGACAAGCTTGCCCAACTGCCCTCCGGAAACCTGGCGCTGAGCATGCTTCGCGCCATTGATTTCAATGAGGAACATCTGGTGTTGGTGGGGCTGGGGCAGAAAACCACTGGCGGCTACGGCCTGACACTGACGTCGTCCGAGATCGTAGACGATGTTCTGGAGTTGGCGGTCAAGGTCAGGCGGCCGGCGGCAGACGCCATGGTAACCCAGGCGTTGACCACACCCTGTGCAGTGATCGCCATCAGCCCCGAAGAGTGGGAGCAGTTGCGGGTGTCCGGGGAAGGCCTCGGGCGTTTCTCGCGACAGCGTTAACGGCGCCGGGGCCGTGCTGGTCCACACCAGCACAAAACAACCGTTGATCTTTCCCTGCGAATCCCTAAGCTATGGGCCAGTTTTATAACAAACCCGTGGAGTCGCTTCCTTCCCATGAGCCAGAAACAGTACAACGCCGATGCCATTGAAGTTCTGAGTGGTCTGGACCCTGTCCGCAAACGCCCAGGCATGTACACCGATACCAGTCGGCCCAACCATCTGGCCCAGGAAGTCATTGATAACAGTGTCGACGAAGCGCTGGCGGGGCACGCCCGCAGGATCGATGTCGTCCTGCACAGCGATGGTTCCCTGAGCGTGGAAGACGACGGCCGCGGGATGCCGGTCGACATGCACAAGGAACATGGGGTTCCGGGTGTGGAGCTGATTCTGACTCGCCTCCACGCCGGCGGTAAATTCTCCCAGGGTAACTACAACTTTTCCGGTGGCCTGCATGGGGTAGGTGTCTCGGTGGTCAACGCCCTGTCGACGCTCCTTGAGGTTTCCATCAAGCGTGATGGGCAACTGCACCGGATGACCTTCGCCAACGGCCACAAGAAGACGGAACTAACAGTTGTCGACTCTGTGGGCAAGCGGAACACCGGTACCCGATTGAAGTTCACCCCGGACCCAAGCTACTTCGACAGCCCGAAATTTTCCGTCAGCCGTTTGCGCCACAACCTGCGCGCCAAGGCCGTTCTCTGTCCCGGCCTGAACGTCACTTTCCTGCAGGAACACACCGGTGATAAAGATGAATGGTGCTACGAGGGCGGTTTGCGGGACTACCTGCGCACCGAGCTTGCCGACATCGAAGCCGTACCGCTGGAGCCGTTCACGGGCAGCTTTTCCGGCAACAAGGAAGCGGTGGACTGGGCGTTCCAGTGGTTGCCGGAAGGTGGCGAAGCGGTTATGGAGAGTTACGTTAACCTGATTCCGACCGCCCAGGGCGGCACCCACGTGAACGGCCTGCGTACCGGCCTGCTGGAGGCCATGAGGGAGTTCTGTGAGTTCCGTAACCTGTTGCCCCGGGGCGTCAAGTTGTCTCCTGAAGACATCTGGGAACGCTGCGCCTATGTGTTGTCGTTCAAGATGCAGGAACCCCAGTTTTCCGGCCAGACAAAGGAACGGTTGTCCTCCCGGGAAGCTGCCGCGTTTATTTCCGGTGTGGTGAAGGACGCGTTCAGCTTGTGGCTGAATCAGCATACGGACATTGCCGAAGCGCTTGCTGAGTTGTTCATCAGCAATGCACAGCGCCGTTTGAGGGCCAGCAAGAAAGTGGCCCGCAAGAAGGTCACATCCGGTCCGGCGTTGCCCGGGAAACTGGCGGATTGTTCTGGCAGCGACACCAATCGCTCGGAACTTTTTCTGGTTGAGGGTGACTCCGCCGGCGGCTCCGCGAAACAGGCCCGTGACCGTGAATTTCAGGCGGTCATGCCCCTGCGAGGCAAGATTCTCAATACCTGGGAAGTGGACTCCAGCGAAATTCTTGCTTCCCAGGAAGTCCATGACATTGCCGTTGCCATTGGGGTAGATCCCGGCTCCGACAAACTGGAAGGCCTGCGTTACAACAAGATCTGCATCCTGGCGGACGCCGACTCCGATGGCCTACACATCGCCACCCTGTTGTGCGCGTTGTTCGTCAAGCATTTCCGACCGGTGGTTGCTGCCGGCCACGTATTTGTTGCCATGCCTCCGCTGTATCGTGTTGATTTGGGAAAGGAAACCTTTTACGCCCTTGATGAGCACGAAAAGCAGGGCATTATCGACCGGCTGGCGGCCGAAAACCGTCGCGGCAAGATTTCCGTTACCCGTTTCAAGGGCCTGGGCGAGATGAATCCGCTCCAGCTGCGCGAGACGACAATGGCGCCGGATACCCGCCGGCTGGTGATGCTGACCATTGAGGACGGCGACGATACCGACAGCCGCATGGACATGCTGCTGGGTAAAAAGCGGGCGTCTGACCGCCGCACTTGGCTGGAGACTTACGGAAATATGGCGGATATCGAGGTCTGAACAGCTCCATATTTCTTCTGGTGCTTTAAACAGCATCCTTTATTCTTTCTAAGTATTCGGCAAACTCGTTATCCTGCCCCTTTTATCCAAAGGACCACCAGATGGATTGGCAGGGCTGGTTTGCATTAAGCCTTACGGGTGTGGCGTTGTTATTGATGAGTGTCGGGCGGTTCGGCCCGCATCTCGTCATGCTGGGTGTACTCATCGTTCTCAGTGCCAGCGGCATTATCAGCGCCGATCAGGCTCTTGCCGGATTCAGTAACAGTGGATTGATCACGGTGGTTGCCATGTTCGTGGTGGCGGCGGGCATTCACCATTCCGGTGGAGTGGACCTGGTTGTCCATCACCTGCTCAGGTCGCCTCGTACGGTGCGCTCGGCCCAGGCCCGCATCGCATTCCCTGTCGCGTTGCTGAGCGGCTTCCTCAACAACACCCCGGTAGTGGCCACCATGATTCCCGCGGTCCATGCCTGGTCCCGCAAGATTGGCATATCACCCTCGAAACTGATGATCCCCCTGAGTTACTCCGCCATTCTGGGTGGTACCCTCACCCTGATTGGCACCAGCACCAACCTGGTGGTCAATGGCCAGTACCAGCAATTGACCGGGGAGGGCGGTTTCTCGATCTTTTCCATCACCGCCGTTGGGTTGCCGGTTGCTGTGATCGGCTTGGCTGTCATGCTTCTGGTGTTACCGAGGGCGCTTCCGGATCGTAAGGACCAGCAGAAGTTCGGTTCCATGCGGGAGTTCACCCTGGAGGTGGCAGTTGCCTTTGATGGGCCGTTGGTGGGCAAGAGTGTCGGAGAGGCCGGGCTGCGTGAGTTGGAGAGGCTGTATCTCGTCGAGATCGAGCGGGATGGCAGCGTTGTTACGGCGGTACCTTCGGAAGAACGCCTTCGAGGCGGTGACCGGTTGGTCTTTGCTGGCGATACCCAGGCTATTTCCGATCTGCTGCGAATCAACGGTATTGTCCCTTCGGTACACGATGATGAGCCAAGCCTGAGTAAAGACCGGGCAGAGCGCCGGCTGGTTGAAGCCGCGCTGTCCCCGCAGTCGGAAGTGCTGGGTCTGACCATCCGGGATGCCCGTTTTCGGGATCGCTATGGCGCGGTGGTATTGGCAGTCGCCCGGGGTGGTGAGCGGGTGTCGGGCAATCTCGGCAATATTCGTCTGAAAACCGGCGACGTTCTGTTGCTGGAGGCACGTCCCGCTTTTGTCAGTCGTCAGCGATACGCCAAGGACTTCCTGCTGATCAACGACCTGGAAACCGAAACACCCCGCCATGACCGTGCCTATCTGTCTTGGGGCATCCTGCTGGTGCTCGTGGGCGCTGCCGCTTTTGGGGCATTGAGCATGCTGAACGCCGCGCTGATGGGGGCGGCCCTGATGGTTCTTAGCGGTTGCTGTTCCGTCGGTCAGGCGCAGAAAGCGGTGGATGTACCAGTGATGCTTACAATTGCTGCGTCATTTGCCTTAGGGGCTGCGCTTCAGGAAACCGGGGCTGCAGGTTATGTTGCGACGGGCATTCTGGAGGTGAGCAGTGGTCACCCGCTGCTGACCATCCTGCTGGTGTACTTCGCGGTATCGGTGCTGACCGAGGTCATTACTAACAACGCAGCCGCAGTGTTGGTACTTCCCATTGTACTGTCAATGACAACGGCCCTGGGGATCGCGTCAGAGCCCTATGTTATCGCCGTGATGATGGCGGCATCCGCCAGTTTTGCCACACCACTGGGCTACCAGACCAATATGATGGTGTTTGGGCCAGGGGGATACCGGTTTATGGACTTCGTAAAGGTAGGCCTGCCGATGAACCTGTTTATCGGGCTGGTGACCGTCGGCGTGATCTCGGTGGTCTACGGGATCAGCCTTTCCTGAGGGCGGTTTCGGTAGGGTTGGCGAGAATGTCGCAGCAAAGAACCCTCAGCTCGCCCTTGTGGTAGTAACCGAGGGACAGGGTAACGCACATGTATGCGCCGGTAATACAGAGGTAGGGCGCGGTTATATGAACATGGCCTGGCTGGGCAATGGCCTGGCGTAGATACTGTTGGCGATACCAGTCGGCACTGGTGGTGCTTTCCAGCGGCCGGAATCGAGGGTCCAGGCCCCGGGCTGTGGCGTCCGATACCATGGTGTCATCAATTTGTACGCCGTTGGCATCGACCAGGTAACACCGCGACACCGCAGGATGATTCAGCAGGCTACTGCATGCCTCGTTCATCGGCATGCCCTGCGAGAGTGTGTCTACGGCACTACGAAAGAAATCCTCGAAGTAGGAAATCAGTTGCTGTGTTGGGTCTCTCGTTATCCGGTTTTTGCTCTTATAGTCTCTCAGTAACCCGTCCAGGTCCGTCACTTTGTGGGGAATGTCCGCCAGGGCAGTACTTGGCCTGCTGAAATAGAATCCCTGGACAAAATCAACGCCCGCGTCGATAGCAATCATTGCCTGGTCGTGAGTTTCCACGCCTTCAAGGAGTACTAGGCACCCAGACTGATGCAGCAAAGAGACGATGCCGTTGAGTATCTGTCTGGCCTTGTGGTCGTCTGTGGCCCGAGTCAGAAGCTTACGGTCCAGCTTCACGATATCCGGTGACAGGTTCCAGATGCGCTCAAAGTTGGAATGCCCAGCACCAAAGTCATCGATAGCGGTCAGGCAGCCCAGCTGTTGGTAGTAGGCAACGGTTTCTCGCAGTCGTTCTGCGTCGTCCGTTGGCTGCTCCACAATCTCCATCACGATGCGATGGGGGGGCAGGCCCGTTTTCTTCAACAGTTCGCCGAAAAAGCTGTCGGCACGGTTGCCAGCTGAAACCACACGGGGAGATACGTTAAGGAACAGCCAGTTCAGCTGGTCCTGGAATCCGGAATAGTTGCTGATGTGCAGGTATCGGCACAGGCGATCAAGCAGCAGGTTTTCGGCGTCAGAGCTCGGTAGCTCGAACAAATGAAGGGGTAATACCGCAGCATTATCGGTATCAAAGGCGCGAATCAGCGCTTCGTAGCCGACAACCCGTTTGTGGGAAATACTGAATATTGGCTGCAGCGCCGTTCGTAAAGTCAGGCCCTGGTAGTCGGCCGTCCATGATTCCCCCTCCCTGGTTAACATAGGCGACAGCACATCAACTTCCGGTGCGGTCATCTGCTCTGGGAGGGTTCGCGACATAGGCCTTTTCTGGTCCGGATAAACGAAAACATCGGGAAAGCCTGTGGCAGCCCGATCTGTTGATCCTGGTCGCATTTCGTTGACTTATAGGAAAGTAAATCAGTCAGCACGAACAGGATGGTCTAGATAGACAGAAGAGTGCCAAAAACAGCGGGTTATTACCACTATTTCATGTAAAAACAGGCAACGTCAGGCGGCAATGCGCAGGTGGGTGAGCAGGACCGGTGTCCGGCAGCTCCGGTGGGAGCTGCAGGGAATCAGTTGTTGCTGGGTACTGCGACGGATTCGTCGAATTCAAGTTCCATGTTTATTCCTCTCGTTCACTGAGTGACCCGAACCGGGTAAATAAAGTATGTAGAAAGTTTATCGTACCCATTGTTTTCCACAATCCGTAAAACCCGTATCAGACCAAAGGTATAAGGGATCGTACGTATGGGGTTGTTCATCAGAAAATCTGATCCTCGTCTCCAAAACATTTTGATTGGTTTTGTGCGGGGCTCTTCCTAAACTGTTGGGATCTTGTCTGGTATCAGGGAGTGGGACGTTAAGCGTCATGCAGGTACGCAATTCGAGCAGTAATTTTGGTGTGGTATCCGTAGCCATTCATTGGCTGGTGGCTGTAGCGGTGTTTGGCCTATTCGGGCTGGGTTACTGGATGGTGGATCTATCCTATTACGACGACTGGTATCGCACCGGCCCGAATATCCATAGAAGTATCGGTATATTGCTGCTGTTGGTCATGCTGTTTCGCCTGGTGTGGCGACTGTTCAATCCGCTGCCGCGTGCACTCCCGAGCCATAGCCGACTGGAAGTGTTGGCCGCTCATGGCGCACACTCTCTGCTCTATGTGCTGATTTTTGTTGCTATGGCCAGTGGGTATCTCATTTCGACGGCGGATGGGTCCTCAATAAGTGTGTTCAACTGGTTTGATGTGCCTTCGGTGACCGGCCAGATTAAGGGGATGGAGGACACCGCCGGGCTTGTCCATTACTGGTCTACCTGGGCACTTGTCGTGCTTGCCGGGGTACACGGTCTGGCTGCGGTTAAGCATCATCTGATTGACCGGGACGACACCCTTCGACGCATGTTGGGTTCAGGTCGCCGCCAATCGTAATTCAGACTATCGATTCAATCGTGCCTACGGGCTGTTTCAACAAGGAGATGAACATGAAAAAATTGCTGCTTGCATCTGCGGTTGCACTTGCGGTGTCTGGCGGAGCCCAGGCATCCGAGCACAGTGGAACCTATGCTTTTGATACCAAGGGTTCCCACCAGTTTATTACGTTCAAGATTTCCCATCTGGGCTATAGCTGGTTGTATGGCCGGTTCAACGATTTCGATGGTGAATTTGTCTACGATGCACAGAATCCGGCGAACAGTTCCGTTGAAGTTGCCGTGGACACATCCAGCGTTGATTCCAACCACGCCGAGCGTGACAAGCACCTGCGCTCGGAAGACTTCCTGTACGTTGACGAATTCCCAGAGGCCACGTTCAAGAGTAAAAGAGTGGTTGTGGACGATGAGGGCGAGGCCGATATCGTCGGTGACCTGACCCTGCGTGGTGTGACGAAAGAGGTCACCCTGGACGTGGAAATGCTCGGGCATGGCGACGATCCATGGGGTGGTTACCGCATGGGGTTTGAAGCTGAAACCGAATTCAAGTTGACGGACTTCGGTATCCCCATGGATCTGGGCAAGGCGTCTGAAACGGTTGAGATGATCATTTCTGTGGAAGGCATTCGCCAGTAAAGGTTATTTAGCGGCCTCACCTCTGGCGTTGATTGGGGGTGGGGATCGTTTCCCTATCTGAAGTTTCCGAAACTCTGGTGCCTCACAGGCTTCCAATCTCCGTACTCATCTCCCCAGAGCACCAACGGCGCTACCCTTGGGGTCTTCACAGGTCTCGGGATTCATTGTCAGGATTACTGTGGACAGTGATTGGCAGGAATGCCTGCTAAAGCGTATCCGGGGACTCCTGGGCCGATTGTCCGTTCCGGCAGAGATGGCGCTGGCGCCAGAACTGGGCGAAGAAAATAACCAGTCCGATGAGCAACCCCGCCCACAGGTAAGGGCCCGCCAGTTGGAAAGTGCCGGTTATGGCAAACTCCACCAAGAGCATCAGGGTAAGAGCAAGAACAGCGTTCACCATGGCCGTAATCAGCGCCTGCCCACAGGCTTTCAGGTTGGGTCTCATAGTTCTCCACTCGTGGATGTCGTGAAACGGATCATCGTTTACTGATGGCGAGCATACGGTGAGGGTTACACTCTCTCCATGCGGGAATTCCGCTATTGGAAAATCCACGGGGTGTTGGTGTATCCGTCCCCGCCTCCATATAATGTGCAGTCCCGGCTTAGGCCGGGATAACCAGCGGAATTCATATCAGGCAATAACAAAGGGGCATCCATGCCAGAGTTTCAGACCACGGATGAAGGCTTTGAGCGGGTTTCATTGCGGGACTACACCGAAAAGGCCTACCTCGACTACTCCATGTACGTCATTCTGGACAGGGCGTTGCCCAACGTCGGAGACGGACTGAAGCCGGTGCAGCGGCGTATTATCTACGCCATGTCCGAGCTTGGTTTGAAATCCACCTCAAAGTATAAGAAGTCTGCCCGTACGGTGGGCGATGTCCTGGGTAAATTTCACCCCCATGGCGACAGTGCCTGCTACGAAGCCATGGTGTTGATGGCTCAGCCGTTTTCCTATCGCTACCCACTGGTGGATGGCCAGGGCAACTGGGGCGCGCCTGACGACCCCAAATCTTTCGCGGCCATGCGTTATACAGAATCCCGTCTCGCGAAATTCGCGGATGTCCTTCTCAGCGAGCTGGGGCAGGGCACAGTGGACTGGGTGCCAAACTTTGATGGCACCATGGACGAGCCTTCAGTATTGCCCGCGAGGCTGCCTCACGTACTTTTGAACGGCACCACCGGTATTGCCGTGGGTATGGCAACGGACATCCCGCCGCACAATGTCCGGGAGGTGGCAGCGGCCTGTGTAAGGCTGCTTGACCAGCCGGAGGCCACCACCGATGACCTGTGTGAGCATGTCCAGGGGCCAGACTTTCCCACCTACGCGGAGATCATTACGCCTCGCAAGGATATCCGCCAGATGTACGAGACCGGCCGGGGCTCGCTAAGAATGCGGGCGCGCTGGATCAACGAGAGCGGGGAAATCGTGGTGACCGACCTGCCTCATCAGGTCTCCGGGAACCGGGTGCTGGAGCAGATCGCCCAGCAGATGCAGACCAAAAAGCTGCCCATGGTCGCGGACCTGCGCGACGAATCCGACCATGAGAACCCGACCCGGCTGGTGATCGTTCCACGCTCCAATCGTGTGGATCAGGAAGGGCTGATGGCCCACCTGTTTGCCAGCACGGATCTGGAGAAAACCTATCGGGTGAATATCAACGTCATCGGCAATGACGGCCGCCCGGGCGTGAAGGGCCTGCGCGAAATGCTGACGGAGTGGCTCAGCTTCCGTCGCACCACCGTCACCCGGCGCCTGCAGCACAGGCTGGATAAGGTCCTGGCGCGTCTGCATATTCTTGAAGGCCTGTTGGTGGCCTATCTGAACATCGATGAAGTTATCGCGATTATCCGCTACGAAGATAAACCCAAAGCAGAGTTGATGTCCCGCTTCGGGCTGTCCGGAGAGCAGGCTGAAGCCATTCTTGAGTTGAAGTTGCGTCACCTGGCCAAGCTTGAGGAAATGAAAATCCGTGGCGAGCAGGACGAGCTGTCGGCTGAGCGGGATGAGCTGCAGGCGATTCTTGGCTCCGAGGACCGCCTGCGGGAGCTGATCAAGGACGAATTGCTGGCGGATGCGGAAACCTATGGGGATGATCGTCGTTCACCCATTGTCGAGCGCCGGGAAGCCAGGGCCTTCAGCGAAACCGAATTGGTTTCCAACGATCCGGTCACGGTTGTGCTGTCGGAGAAGGGCTGGGTCAGGGCGGCCAAAGGGCATGATATTGAGCCTGAGGGGCTTAGCTATAAGGCGGGTGACAGTTTTGCCATGGCTGCCAAGGGGCGTAATAACCAGCAGGCGGTATTCCTGGACTCCACGGGGCGGGCTTACTCCCTGGTCGCCCATACGTTTCCATCTGCGCGGGGGCAGGGCGAGCCTCTGAGTGGCCGTATCAATCCGCCGTCGGGGGCAACGTTCTCTGGGTTGCTGATGGGCGATCCAGCGCGGAAGGTGTTGTTGGTCACCGATGGCGGCTACGGATTCGTGACCTCCCTCAATGACATGATCAGCAAAAACCGCAACGGCAAGGCCGTGGTGTCGGTACCGAAAGGGGCGAAGATCATGTCGCCGGTGGTGGTGCCCGGCTCGGACAAGCCGCTTTATCTGGGCGCCATTTCCAATGAAGGACGGATGCTGGTGTTCCCGCTGAGCGAGCTGCCGGAGCTGGCCAAAGGCAAGGGCAACAAGATCATCAGCATTCCCTCGGCGCGGGTTCAGAACCGGGAAGAATATGTGGTGGCTGTTGCCGTTTTCGCTGAGGACGACCAATTGGAGATTCGTGCCGGCAAGCGCAAGATGGGGCTTCAGTTCAGCGATCTGGAGCACTACCTGGGCGAGCGTGGCCGCCGTGGCCATAAACTGCCTCGCGGGCTTCAGAGAGTGGATGCGATAGATGTGATTCAGTCAGCCAGCAATGCGGCAGGCGTTTCCGATGCAGACAGCGTTGCCAATGCAGAGGAGCAGCCTGACAGTGAGTGAACTGGTTCTGATTAACGTTTCGGGGCGCGACAAGCCGGGCCTGACGTCGGAGATAACCGGCATCATGGGACAGTACGATGTGCGTATTCTGGATATCGGCCAGGCGGTGATCCATGACCACCTGACCTGGGGTATCCTGATCGAGATCCCCGATGAGTCCAAATCCTCACCGGTGATTCGCGACCTTCTGTTCCGACTGCATGCGCTGGATCTGCAGGTGCGTTTTGCGCCGATTACGATCGAGGAGTATCAGCAGTGGGCGGAGGGGCGTAACCGCGCCTGTTACATCGTCACGCTGCTGTCGCGGGATATCAAGGCCGAGCAAATTGCGCGGGTGTCTGCGATTACCGCTCGCCATGGCCTGAACATCGATAACATCAGCCGGCTTTCTGCCCGCCCGTCGCTGAATTCCTCCGAGAACCGCATTGCCTGCGTGGAATTTTCTGTCCGTGGCACACCATCTGATCTCGAACAGCTGCGCTCCGACTTCCTGCATATCGCCGGAGAGATGAACGTGGATATTGCCTTCCAGGAGGACTCCATCTTCCGCCGTAATCGACGGCTTGTCGTGTTCGATATGGATTCCACCCTGATCGACGCCGAAGTGATCGACGAACTGGCTTTGGAAGCCGGCGTTGGGGCGCAGGTGGCGGAGATCACCGAGCGAGCTATGCAGGGTGAGCTGGATTTCGGGCAGAGCTTTGCAGAGCGTCTGGCGCTTCTCCAGGGGTTGGATGAATCCGTGCTTGAGGGCATCGCCGCCCGCCTGAATCTAACCGAAGGTGCGGAACACCTGATACTGAGCCTGAAATCCCTGGGCTACCGAACGGCGATACTGTCTGGTGGCTTCACCTACTTTGCTCGCCATCTGCAGAAAAAACTCGGGATTGACTATGTGTACGCCAACGAGCTGGAAATTGAAAACGGCAAGGTGACGGGCAGGGTGTCGGGCCAGATTGTTGATGGCAAGCGCAAGGCGGAACTGCTTCAGGAAATTGCGGAACGCGAGCATATTTCACGGGAACAGGTCATTGCGGTGGGTGATGGTGCCAATGATCTGCCCATGCTAAGCCAGGCGGGGCTCGGGGTGGCTTTTCGGGCCAAACCCCTGGTCAAGGAATCCGCACGGCATTCGATTTCGACGCTGGGGCTGGATGCGATCCTCTACCTGATCGGGTTCAGGGAAAGCGACAGTCTGCAGGCCCGGGAAAGGTAGCAGAACGCGCGGCATGGGAGGGCTATGCCGCGCGATTCTTCAGTGGTCACCGAAGTCGTAGTTCATCTCCGGAACCGGGGCCTGCAGATAATAGCCCTGGATGTAGTTCACTCCAGCCTGCCACAGGGTTGCAAGCACGCTGGCGTTCTCGACCAGAGGCACGATGGTCAGCTTGCCTGCACTCTGCAGGCTCTTGACCATTTCCTTGACCTCTTCCTTGGCGTCGTCCTTCTTCTGAAGTTCTTCAGTAAAGGAACCGTCGATCTTCACGTAATCCACGTCGATATGCTTCAGGGTATTGAACGGATTCAGAGCGCACCCGAACTGGCAGATCGAGACCTTGCAGTGCAGCTCGTGAACCGCCTTGGCGAACTCTTTGGCCTGTTTCATGTAGTTGTTGGCATCACCTTCGCGTATCTGGAAGATCAGTGAGTCGCCCGGCAGGCGAGCTGCCTTCAGGGCCACGCTCAGCCAGGGGGTAAAGGTTTTGTCTTCCAGGGTCTCTGCCGTCACGTTCAGGAACAGGCGGGTATCGTGCCCGCGCGATCGATGGCTGGAAAGCTGCTTGATGGTCTGCAGAATCACCCAGCGGTCAATCTTGATAGCCATCTCCGAGGGGCCAACGGGCGGCAGGAAGTCGTACGGTGAGACTTCCTCGTTGTCCTTGTTCAACATCCTGACGAAGGCCTCGTAGTGTTCTTCACCCTCGCCGCGTAGATTGATAATGGGTTGGAAAAGCAGCTTGAAGCGATTGTCATCCAGGGCTTTCTGGATGGCATCGACCGAGTTGCTTTCATCCATGGCCTCGTAATCTGCCGGGTTGTACACCAGAACGCCGTTGCCCTGCTCATGGCCCGGCTTTTTCTTCAGCTCCGATGAGGCGGTGTGGGCCCGGCCCATCAGGTCCGGTGCCTTGGGTGCATTCTCGGTAATCGCGGCAACGCCGATGCTGAGAGTCAGTTGTACCGTGCGGCCGTTGATGTCGAACAGATGGTCTTCGACCTTCTTGCGAATGGCTTCACATTGCTCCGCCATGACTTTCTCTTCGCACGGCTGGCACAGCAGGCAGAAGGCGTCGTCGCTGAGGCGGGCGAGGACCATATTCTCCGGCGCCTGCTCCTTCAGCAGAGTAGCCAGGTCGCCAAGCATCAGGTCGGCGCCGGCAATGCCCACCTGACCTTTCAGGCTCATGAAGTTGTCCAGGGCGATATAGGCCAGTGCACCAGTCTTGTTGTCCTTGCCAGCCGTCGCAATCGTTTGGCCCAAGGCATCCATCAGGTATTGACGGTTGAACAGGCCGGTTAGCAGGTCCTGGCTGCTGATCTGACGAATCTTCTCTTCCAGCTCCGCGTCGCTGTGCTCTGGCTGGATCACGATCTGGGTGCAGGTCTCACCATCATACGTCGCTGCGGATACCGACATGGTGACGCTGAGTTCCTGGTCGTCACTGCGGCGGGCGACGCAGTTCATGGTCATGCCATCCTCACCACTATCGGCGAAGGATTTCATGAACTCCTTGTATTTTTCCTGGCTTTCCGGTGTCAGGGTGTCGAGCACAGGGATGCAGATCAGGTCGTCGATGTCGTCGTAGCCCAGGAACTCCATGTACGATTGGTTGGCGTAGATGTGCATGCCATCGTTAATGTAGGCGATGGCGTCCTTGGAACTTTCCAGCAGAAGCTGGCAGCGTTGTTCAGATTCCCGTAGGTGGGATTCGAGAGTCCTGCGACGCCGCCGATCCTCCAGGGCGCTCAGCTCCCGGTTAACCACCAGCACCAACTGATCCGTGTTCTCGAACGGAACCGTGTCCTGTCCACCGGCTTTCATAATGGAGACTGTGCGCTCGCGATTGAATTCGCCGGTCAGGAGAACGAACGGAATGTCCTTGTCCAAGCGCCGAATCATCGCCAGGGCGCCATCTGCGCCGAACTCCTGTTCAACATCGTCGCGCGCTAAAAGCAGGTCCCAGTTACCCGTTTTCAGGGTTTCTTCAAGGTCTTCCTCGGACGTGATGCGATGGGCTCGCGTGGCTTTGCCCGAGTTTCGGAGCAGGCTGACCAGGGTCTCGGCGTCGTTCTGGGACGGATCAAGGATGAGCAGGTGTACGGTTGCGTTCTTTTTCTGCATTTCGTCAGATGTCTCGTGATACACGTTGGCTGTGCCGACACCTGTCGTAGAACTCAGAGCACGGGGCCGGCTTTCACTAACGCTGAATGATGCAGGGGTTACCGGTTAATAACAACCCTTCGGGCGGGTTCATAAGCGCCCGTTCACAGTAACGGTGCGCTATAGCGAGGGCCATAGTGAGTCGAACTCGTCTTCACTGGTGCCTGCCTCCGGCGGATTGCCGCCGGCTGGCGTTACACTGGCGCTCTGAAGCTTGAGTTCAAACTGACTGACACTGCCGGTCGCTGAAATCTTGCGGGACAGTGTGCCCTGATCTTCCCGACCGTCATGAAGCAATGAAATCCGGCTGCCGGACTGGAACGGAAGTCGCGGTGTGATTAGGGTTGCTGCCTGGTTAACGACGCTGATTTCCGGTAGCAAGAGGCCGCGCAGGTACTCGCTGCTGTTGCCAACTTTCTGAATCAGTCTTACGCCGCATGGCGCCGCACTGGGGGCCAAAAGCTCAATGCCAACCTGTGTGCCCTGGTTGCGAACCTGTCTTATCCAGCGCACAACCGCTACGCTCCAAGGGTGGTTTGACTGCTCGCGGACGCCGAGAACCTCGCCCGCCTGAAGGGAGGAGGGGACGTTGGTCTCCCACGCGGCGCAGTATCCGCCGGGACTAGTATTCACCAGCAGTGCATGGTGGCGCTTGGGTTTTCTTCGATCACTTTCACTGTCTGGTGTGGCGCCAATACTGTTACGGAAGTTGATTGGCGTATCTGCCGATTGCAATGGCTCGTCGTTGGGCCCGGCGTCATGGGCGCCGGCCCAGGCATCCTGTTTCTGCCGGGACGAGCGCAGGAACATGTTGTCGTCGCCGTTCTGGTTGTCGTTGCCGCTGACAAACTCGTTGAACGTTTTTTCGCCGGCCACGTAATAATGGGTTGCGGTCAGGCCTACGCATATCTCGAGCGTGCCCTGACTGGCAATGCGATTGAAGTTGCGCTTGGCAAGGATGCCGAGCGCCTGGCTCAGGTGAGTCAGAAGTGTGTCGCCAATGCGGGAGGGCAGCTCAAGTTCGCTGGACCCACCATCCCGTTTGTTGCGGGCGTGCAAGGCGTCCGTGATCTGTTCTGATAATTCCCGAGTGTCGAAGTTGTAGCAGTCGTTACCCGGCTTTTGTTCCAGCAGGCTGCGGTAGACCGGCGAGGTGTCCCGCTCCATGTTTACCACGAACAGGCTGTCGTTATCGGTTTCGGGCCCGCAGGAAACCAGGTGGGTCCAGTTCTCGAACAGCTCGTAAACCTGCGCCAACTCGCCTTGCCGGAGTTGATTGGGGCGGGCGCAGCCTAGCAGCAGGATGCGCTTGTAGCAGTCTTCCACGGAGCTTCCACGGCGATGGGTCAGAGTATCGTCGTCGACGGACAGCCCCTGAATCTTGTTGCGATGGGCGAATCGGAAAAGTCGATGACATTCCAGCCAACTTTGCGCAGGGCTTGGGCAATACAGTTGATGGGCCCTTACGATCGTAGCCGCCAACTCTGAGATGGCGCGGTGAATCGCTGTCGAGACCGCCTTGCGATTTTTGTCCAGGCCGCCGTTGTCCATGAACTCAAGCACACACAGTTTGTAGCCGCTGGCGGCATGGAGCTGCAGGGCTTGGGACAGATTGGCAACCTTGCGCTGTTTTTCCGGTAGGGCAACGGCCAAGCCAAGGTAGTGGCGAGACAGTTCGGAGCAGACGAAGTGAATCTTCGGGCGAATCAGTTCCAGCAGTTGCAGCCGCTGCTGAGGCGCGATAAACAGATGATTGAGTTCAATGATGGCGTGATAGAGCTGCCGGGAAGCTTCCCCAATATTCGCCATTGGTAACTGGTTTACCCAGTCCCTGAAGGCTTTGGGGGAAGTCTGGCAAAAAGAGAGACTTGCCGTCTTCTGTTCAGGAACGCGGAGATCGGGCTTCAGAATCATGCCTTCCATGCTATCACGCCAATTGTCTGGACCACGGTAGGTACTCCGGGTTGCACCACGAACTACAGGCGTATCTTGGTAACGCCTGCGTGTTTTAATCGGAAAACGCCGCGAATATCGGTTTTTATTGTTATCGCTTTCTGCACTGTAAAATAGCAAACGCACAACAAAAAGCGAGAAAAGCACGAGTTGACAATGTTTAACAAGTAAAATTGGGCCAACATTGCCAAATGGGTCACGCAAACAGGTCCAATGGTGTTTTTCCAGGCTGGCCCGGAATCTCCCTGACAAGCCTGGGTACCAGGAAACCTGGCAGCACTGTGATCAGTTGCCGTACCAGGTCCCGAGCCTTGT
Organism: Marinobacter sp. UBA3604; assembly: GCF_002375325.1. Lineage (NCBI taxonomy): Bacteria > Pseudomonadati > Pseudomonadota > Gammaproteobacteria > Pseudomonadales > Marinobacteraceae > Marinobacter > Marinobacter sp. UBA3604. The sequence continues at coordinate 114,552 of NZ_DFMB01000015.1, read as the reverse complement.
CGTCACTAACTTCGAAGTGGTGGGCGCCGGCCACTGGGTCGAAGGCATGGAGGTAATAGGGCAGTACACCGCACTCGAACAATCGCTCGCTGAGTTCCGCCAGCACTCTGGCGTTGTCGTTCACGCCTTTCAATATCACGCTCTGGTTCAGCAATGTGACGCCCGCGGCTTTCAGTCGCCCGAGGGCCTGTTGCGTGTCGGCATCCAGTTCGGCGGGATGATTGACATGGATGACGACGACAGACTGCAGGCGTGAGCCCGAGAGCCACGCGATCAGCGAATCAGACACCCTCTGGGGGATGACGACGGGCAGTCGGGTATGGACTCTCAGCCTGCGGATGTGTGGGATGGCTGCCAGTGCCTCCGCCCAGGCCGACAGCAGCCGGTCATTCGCCACCAGCGGGTCGCCCCCGCTGAAAATCACTTCGTTTATGCGAGTATCGTCGGAGAGGGCCTTGAGGGCCTGCGACCGGTCCTCCGGCGACAGTCGGTGGTCCTCGTAGGGGAAGTGGCGGCGGAAGCAGTAGCGACAGTTGATGGCGCATTGCCCGGTCACCATTAACAGGGCGCGGCTATCGTACTTGCGAATCAGCCCGGTCGCTGGCATCGAGCCACTTTCCTGAAGTGGGTCGGAGACAAACCCGGGATAGGTGTCTGCTTCGGACGATAAAGGCAGCACCTGACGTAGCAGGGGGTCGTCGGGATCGCCCCTCGTGATTCGATTCAGATAGGGTTCGGGTACCCGTATGGGGAACAATCGGTGGCCTTCGTTCGCACCATGGAGCCAAGCTGCCGGGTCAAGGTCAAGCCGGCGCAGGAGGGCATCCGGCGTAGTGACGGACTCCGAGAGCAGTCGCTGCCAGCTGTGATCAGCGTGATCGACGGGGCGGGCTTCTATACGGGTGGCGGTTCGCTGTATCATAGCCAGCTTCGAATTTCCAAAAGCATCGTTTCAGGTGATAATTTCATGGCTTCATATTCTACCAACGAATTCCGTGGCGGTCTTAAGGTTTTGCTGGACGGCGACCCCTGCATTATTCTCGAGAACGAATTCGTAAAGCCCGGCAAAGGGCAGGCATTCAACCGGGTAAAACTGCGTAACCTGATGACCAACCGGCAGTGGGAACGCACTTTCAAATCCGGCGAGAGCCTGGAAGCTGCTGACGTGATCGATCTGGAAATGGAGTACCTGTATACCGATGGCGAATTCTGGCACTTCATGAAAACCGACGGGTCTTTCGAGCAGTTTCCGGCGGATGCCAAGGCGGTTGGTGACTCGCTTAAATGGCTGAAAGAGCAGGATGTTTATACCGTAACACTCTATAACGGCGCGCCTCTGACAGTCTCCCCGCCCAACTTTGTCGAGTTGGAAGTGGTGGACACGGATCCGGGTATGAAAGGCGATACCGCCCAGGGTGGCTCCAAGCCGGCGACGCTTTCCACGGGTGCCGTTGTCAACGTGCCACTATTTATCACCATTGGTGAAGTGCTCAAGGTGGACACTCGCTCCGGTGAATACGTCAACCGGGTCAAAAACAGCTGATTGGAGCCCTGGTGACTGACTCCCTTCAGTGGCGGCCCTCGGCTTCACAGGTGGCTCTTAAAAGCCGCGCACAACAGCTTGCCTGGGTGCGTGGCTTTTTTGCGCAACGTGATGTGATGGAAGTCGAGACGCCCGTACTTGGCCGGCACGGTGTTACTGATATCAATATTGACAGTATCTCCGCGAATCCCGCCTCGATCGGAGTTCGCCCAGCGGGCGGGTGGCTGCAGACATCCCCGGAATATCACATGAAACGGATGCTGGCGGCTGGATCCGGCCCTATTTATCAGATCGCCCGGGTGTTTCGCGACGGTGAGTTCGGGCGGCGACACAACCCTGAGTTTTCCCTGCTTGAATGGTACCGGCCCGGTTTTACGGATGTCGATCTGATGGAAGAGGTCTCCGAGTTGGTTTGTGGCTGGCTGGGTTGTGAGCCGCCACGCACCATGGATTATCGCGATGCGTTTGTCCGGTTCGCGGGTGTTGATCCGTTTTTGGCCGGTAATGACGAGTTGTCAGAGCGTTGCGAACAATGGATGGAGCCATCCCAGCTGGATGGCCTCTCTCGTGACGATTATCTGGATCTGCTGATGAGCTCTCAGGTGGAGCCGGCACTGGCGGGCGTTGGGCCGGTATTCGTGACCGGTTATCCGGAGTCCCAGGCTGCACTGGCCCGTGTGTCTGAACGGTCCGGGGTGCGGCAGGCTCATCGTTTCGAGCTCTACGTGGGCGGTGTGGAGCTGTGCAATGGCTACTGGGAACTGACCGATCCCGACGAGCAGAGGCGTCGGTTTGAGGCGGACAACCAGGCTCGCCGCAGAGTGGGAAAGCCCGAGATGCCCATCGACCAGTCGTTCATGGCGGCCCTGGAGTCGGGGGTGCCCGATTGTTCCGGAGTGGCCTTGGGCCTGGACCGCCTGTTGATGCTGAAGTTGGGGCTTGATGAGTTGCCCGGCGTTATTGCGTTCCCGGCTGACCGGTGTTGATGTCGCCGAAAGCTTCACCCATACGCACCGTACCGCCTGCTACCTGATTGGCGTTCCATTTCACAGCGCCCTTGGGCATAACCATGATCACCGTTGAGCCCAGGCGGAACCGTCCCATTTCCTCGCCTTTTTCAAACTGGATGGGTGTTTTGAGGCTGTCATAGCGACTCTCGGAAACCTCACCCCCGCCGGGTGCCACGACGTCAGCCCAGGTCGTCTCGACACTGCCCACGATCATTGCGCCGACCAGCACGAGGGCCATTGGGCCTGCCGGGGTGTCGAATAGACAGGCAACCCGCTCATTCCGGGCGAACAGGTTGGGCACGTTCTCCGCGGTGGTTGGGTTGACGGAAAACAGCTTGCCGGGAACGTACACCATTTCCCGGAGCGTGCCGGCCAGCGGCATATGAATGCGGTGATAGTCCTTAGGGGAGAGGTAGATGGTAGCGAATTCGCCATCGGTAAAGCTTGCCGCCCGATCCTCATCGCCACCGAGCAGTTCGTTGAGGCTGAAGGACTGGCCCTTGGCCTGGAATACCCGATCATTGCTGACTTGACCCAGTTGGCTGATGGCGCCGTCAACGGGACTGACCAGAGTGCTTTCTCGCTCGTCCACGGGCCTCAGGCCGGGTTTCAGGGCGCGGGTAAAAAAGGCGTTGAAGCTTGCATAGGCCGCCGGGTCCGGTTCCAGCGCTTCGCTCATATTGACGCCATAGCGGCCGATGAACCACTTCACCACACGATCCTTTAGCCCGGGCATGCTTTCATTGTCCGCAAGTCGGCCCGCAAGGCGTGAAACCGCGAGTTGCGGCGTTATGTACTGGCTCATTACAAACAGCTTGTCGAACATTGGAAAGTGATCCTTGGCGCTCAAAGGCGCGAAGTTTAACAAATCGCGGGGTGTGTATAGAAATTGTTTCATATCTTCGCGGTTCGGTCCGCTGCTTGCTATTATCTGTGCAGGCCGGCCAGGCGGCTCCGCTTCAGGCGCCTAGCCTGACAGAAATCATAGAAGGTGTGTTCTCAATCCATGCTACTCATAATCGGTGCAGTCATTGTCATTGCCAGCGTCCTCGGCGGCTATGTCCTCCATGGTGGTAATCTTCTGGTGTTGTGGCAGCCCACGGAAATACTCATTATCGGCGGCGCTGCAGTGGGGTCGTTCATCATTGCCAACCCCCTGCACACCATCAAGGAAGTGGCGAAAGGTGTCCTCAGCCAACTGACGGGTTCTCCCTACAACAAGTCCTTTTACATGGATTTGCTCAGCCTGATGTACGAGATTTTCGACAAATCCAGGAAACAGGGTGTGATGGCCATCGAGGAAGACATCGACAATCCGGAGTCAAGCCAGATCTTCAGCCGTTACCCCGCCATTATTAAGTCGAAGTACCTGCTGGCCTTTATCACCGACTACCTGAGAATTATCAGTTCCGGGAACATGGCAACCCATGAGCTCGAAGGCATGATGGAAAATGAGATCGAGAGTCGTCAGCACGAACTTGAAGAGCCAGCCCACGCTGTCAACAAGATAGCCGATGCTCTGCCAGGCCTCGGGATTGTCGCAGCCGTGCTCGGTATTGTTATCACCATGAACTTCCTGAGTGAGGGCCCTGAAAGAATTGGCCTCAGCGTGGCGGCGGCGCTGGTGGGAACGTTCCTCGGAATCTGGATGGGGTATGGCTTCGTTGGCCCCACCTCCATTGCCATGGAGCACACCGCCAAATACGAGATCAAGGCCTACGAATGCGCCAAATCCGCAATCGTTGCCACCGTGTCGGGCCAGGCGCCGCAGATGGCCATCGAGTTCGGCCGCAAGGCCCTGCCGTCGGATAAGCGGCCCGGGTTTCAGGAACTCAACGACCACGTGCGTTCAAAATAGTCTGAGCAAGAGCCGTCAGGAGCAGTTTCTTGGAAGAACAGCCAATCATCGTAAAGAGAAAAAAGAAAGTTGCGGCTGGGCACCACGGCGGGTCATGGAAAGTGGCTTTCGCCGATTTCGCTACCGCCATGATGGCGTTTTTTCTCGTGCTCTGGCTGACCGCAACGGCGTCTCCTGAACAGATTCGTGCTGTGGAAGGTTACTTCAAGGACCCGGTCGGGTTTACTGAGGGTGGGTCTCCCAATCCGGTGGATCTTGAGGGCAGTGCCTCGGTGATCAACGAAAGCAGCGAGGACATCGAGCGTAGCGATATCCAGATCGAAGACCAGGTTGTGGAGGAGCTGGCGCAGACTCTGGAGCAGCGGCAGATGGAGGAGCTCTTTCAGGACCTTCAGGACCGTATAGAGCAGAGCGAAACCCTTCAGGAGTTCAAAGATCAGTTGCTGATCGATATCACCAGCGAGGGTCTGCGTATTCAGATCGTCGACCGCTCACAGCGCCCCATGTTTGACAGTGGTCGGGCCGAGCTCAAGTATTATTCTCAAGATATCCTGTTTGAGCTTGCCAAGACACTCGGCACCGTCAACAACAAACTGAGCATTACCGGCCATACCGACTCCACGCCCTTCAGCGGTCGCCCGGGTTACACCAACTGGGAATTGTCGGCGGACCGGGCCAACACGGCTCGCAGAGCGCTCGTTGCAGGCGGTGTCAGGCAGGAGCAAATTGGCCGGGTTGTGGGGCTGAGCGATTCGGTGCTGTTTGATCAGGACGATCCTCAGGCGCCGGTTAATCGTCGTATTTCCATTATCGTGATGAACAAAAAGACAGCGGCTGGCATCCAGAGCAATGCCAGTCGATCGGGTGAGCCCTTGATTGACCTGACTGCCCCCTCTGAAGAGGAGCAGCAGGAGGCAATGAAACGGCTGGAAGAAGGCAGCTGGGCGGAAGAGAAGGAAGAACCCAAGCCCGGAGAGCTGAACTGGTAAGCCGGTTCAGTCGGCTTTCAGTCCCCGTGACTGCTGTTCCGCCATATCCTGAAGAATCCGGTTGAAGCTTTTCAGTCGCTCCGTGCTGATGCGACCATCCTCGGCAGCCTGCACAATGGCACAGCCGGGGTCACCCATATGGCTGCAATTGCGGAACTTGCAGTGACCGATCAGGTCACGTATCTCCCGGAAGCCGTACTCGATCTCTTGTGGTGTCATGTGCCACAGCCCGAACTCCCGGATACCCGGCGAATCGATGAGGTCGCCTCCGTAGTTGAGGTGAAAAAGTTTGGCGGTTGTGGTGGTGTGAACCCCTTTTCCGGTGCTCTCCGAGACCGCGCCTACCCGGATCGATGCTTCCGGCAATAACGTCTGGATAATGGACGATTTGCCAACTCCCGATTGACCCACGAATACGCTGGTCTGACCTTTTACCAGGTCTTCAACCCTAACCGCCTGCTCACCCTCCAGGGTTTTTGCGGAGGTGCGTTCTATTCGATATCCGAGCTTTTCGTAGCGAGCCAGAAGTTGGTCGATTGCTTCCCGATTCTGGTCAGTCACCAGGTCGGTCTTGTTGAGCAGGATGATGACCGGAATGTCTGTGCTCTCGGCCGCCACCAGATAACGATCAATCAGGTTGTCGTGGGGTTCCGGTTCGGGGGCGATCACAAGGATGATGTAGTCAATATTGGCAGCGACGGGCTTGAGTGCGCCGAAGTTGTCGGGCCGTTGCAGTAGGGTGTGACGGTCGCAACGCGCCACAATGACGCCGGTATTGTCGCTGCCTGGGCGCCAGATCACCTTGTCGCCAGTTACCAGGCTGTCGATGTTCGCTCTCACAAAGCAGCGCAGCACCGTGCCGGTGTCTTCCCCCTCCAGGGCTTCCACGTCGAGTTGCTGGCCGTAGTGAGCGATAACAAGGCCTTGTTGCTCCGGGCCGAGATCACCAGCGTCCAGCTTTTCGCTGATGGATTCTTCTTTCTTCGCCGCCCGTGCAGCCCGCTCCTGCTGAATTTTCTTGATGCGCCACTGCTGCTGCTTGTTGAGTCGACGTTTAGCCATATCGTGGGTCGGTTAATTCCTGCTGGGAAATGGTGATTGCTGTAACATCATACGTGAATGATTTCGTCAGAGCCTGTTTGTTCTGTCGGGATTGGCCGATATATTACCAATATTACGAGGGTGGCCGGTCACTGCTTCCCGGGAGCGTCTGAAACCAGGGATGGTTTCAGTCGAGCGCACATGGATGTGCTTGTAGCGTATCCCGGGAAGCAGTGACCGGCCACCCATGCACGCATTGGAAGGCTGGGAGTCACCGAATGCCAGAAGCCAACTACCTTGTCTGGATTGACCTGGAAATGACGGGGTTAGACCCGGAAAAAGAGCGCATCATCGAGATAGCAACCATCGTTACGGATTCTGAATTGAACACGATTGAAGAAGGGCCGGTGATTGCCGTTCACCAATCAGACAAACTGCTCAGTGAAATGGACGAGTGGTGCACGCGGACCCATGGCGAAAGCGGACTGACCCAGCGGGTAAAGGACAGTAAGTACGGCGAGATCGATGCCGAACAGAAAACCCTGGAATTCCTGCAGCGGTATCTCGAGCCGGGGCAGTCCCCATTATGTGGCAATAGCATCGGCCAGGATCGTCGCTTCCTGGTGAAGTACATGCCGGAACTGGAAGCCTTCTTTCACTACCGCAATCTGGATGTGAGTACCATCAAGGAGCTGGCGAGGCGCTGGCGCCCGGATGTGCTGGACGGGGTTAAGAAGAAAGGCAGTCACCTGGCGTTGGACGACATTCGCGACTCCATAGAGGAGCTGCGGCATTATCGGGAACACTTCTTCCAACTGTAGGCTGCGGCGCTTTCAAGCTATAAGCCGTGCCTGCGAAGGGCCCAGTGCACATGCTCCCGAACCATCTCTGACGGAAAGTCAGCCCGCTGTTTTAGGGCCTCGATCACTGGGATGGTTGAAGGCGCATTGCCAAGGCCCACCGCCAGGTTCCTCAGCCATCCCTCGTAACCGGTGCGGCGGATGGCGGAGCCTTCAGTGCGTTTGAGGAATTGTTCTTCCGTCCAGAGGAACAGCGTAGCCAATTCGCTGTTGTCCAGGCCATGGCGGGGCTGGAAGTCTTTTTCCGCCGTTGGCTTGCTGAACTTGTTCCAGGGGCAGACCAGTTGGCAGTCGTCACAACCGAACACGCGGTTACCCATTTTGGGGCGCAGTTCTTCCGGAATGCTGCCCTTGAGTTCAATGGTGAGGTAGCTGATGCATTTGCGGGCATCGAGTTTGTGGGGGCCTTCAAAGGCATCTGTGGGGCAGATGTCCAGGCACGCGGCGCAACTGCCGCAATGTTCCTTTTCAAACGGTTCGTCCAGCGGTAATGGCGCGCTGGTAAAGATTTCTCCGAGGAAGAAAAACGACCCCGCTTTTGGATGAATCAGCATGTTGTTCTTGCCAATCCAGCCCAGGCCCGCGCGCTGGGCAAGGGCCCTTTCGAGCACAGGAGCGCTGTCTACGAAAGCTCTGTAATCGTATCCCGATACTGCCTCGTCAATGCGTTTTGCCAGGGTCGCCAGTCGTTTGCGCATCAGCTTGTGATAGTCACGCCCAGTGGCATAGCGGGTAATGTAGGCCTTCTCGGGGTTAGTGAGTATTCGCCCCGGGTTATCGGGCGCAGGCAGGTAGTCCAGCCGCACGGAAATGACTCTTTGCGTTCCTTCCACCAGTGAGGTGGGGGTATAGCGTTTGTCGCCATGATCTTCCATATACGACATTTCGCCGTGAAAACCCTTGCGGAGCCAGTCCTTCAGGCGAGCTCCGTGAGCACCGGTGTCCGGGAGGGTAATGCCGACATCACTAAAGCCGAGTTCCCGGGCCCAGGATTGGATGTGTTCCGGCAGATGTTCGAGGTTTTGATCGATCGATTCGGTCATGGAGTGCCAGTCGAGTGGCAACCGGTTTTCCCGGCGGCCCGAAGGGTAATGAAGTTTAATTTGATTAAGTTATGACCTTTTCCGCTGTTTTGCTATTCTTTACAGGTATCTGGCCGATTTTCTTAATCCGAATTCTTTAGCGGGAGCCGATTTTCATGCCCCTGTCTGGTGGTCATAGTTTACCAGAAGACCTCTACTCCGCCGATGCGGTGAGGGAGATTGATCGCTATGTAATTGATCAACAAGGGGTTGACGGATTTGACCTGATGCAGGCCGCAGCCGCCGGTGCGTTTCGCAGGCTGGTACGCAACTGGCCTGAGCCGGGCCGGGTTCTGGTGCTGTGTGGCGCCGGCAACAATGGCGGTGACGGCTATTTGGTGGCGGCCAATGCCGTACGCCATGGTTTGGATGTGGACTGTATTGCCGTTGCGCCGACGGGAAAATTATCTGGTGATGCCCGCAAGGCCTGGCAAAAATCCGTGGCCGATGGGGTAAAAGTGCGGGAACTTGCGGATCTTGGTAGCGGCGATGCGCAGCGATCAATTGCCAGCGTCGGTTTAATCGTGGACGCCATGTTGGGAACCGGCGTAACAGGCGCTCCCAGGGAGCCCTTTGCGGCGATGATCGACGCGTGCAATGAGGCGCCTGCGCCCGTAATGGCGATTGATTTGCCGTCCGGCCTGAACGCAACCACTGGAGCGGTGGTCGGACAGGCGATACGGGCTAATGCAACAGTGACCTTTATTGGGCTCAAGGCCGGACTGTTTACGGGGCAGGGGGCTGAGTGTGGGGGTGACATCCTGTTCGAGTCCCTGGATACCGATGACTGGGCCTCCGAGAGCGGTCAGCAGCCTTTTGCTCGCCGGGTTGACTGGCGGTCGATTCGTTCGGTCATCCCCAGGCGATCAAGAACCGCGCATAAGGGTCGTTTCGGGCACGTGCTCGTGGTGGCCGGGGACCGGGGTTTTGGCGGTGCCGGCCTGTTGGCAGCCGAAGCAGCGGCAAGAGCCGGTGCCGGACTGGTTACGCTGGCCACGCGCCCGGAATACGTCTCACCGGCCCTCGCGCGCTGTCCATCGGTCATGGTGCAGGGGCTGATTCATGGTTCTGAACTGCCGCCGTTGATTGAAGCGGCGGATGTCATAGTCTGTGGTCCGGGCATCGGCCAGGGTGCCTGGGGGCAGCAGATGCTCCAGCAGGTGGTTGCGAGCGGTAAGCCGAGGGTGCTCGATGCAGATGCCCTCAACCTGATGGCCTCAAGGGTGGCGCAGCCGGCACACAATCATATCCTTACCCCGCATCCTGGAGAGGCGGCGCGGCTTCTGGCGTGTGATGTGGCGGAAATTGAAGAGGATCGTGTAGGCGCTGCCGGGCGAATCTCTCAGATGTTTGGCGGAGTTGTGCTACTTAAGGGGGCCGGAACGGTGGTGGCAGGCGGAGGTGCAGTGCCGGACGTTGTCAGCGGCAGTAACCCTGGCATGGCGACTGGTGGCATGGGGGATGTTCTTTCGGGCGTGCTGGGTAGTTTGTACGCTCAACTGAAGGATGCCCGTGTTGCAACCTCGGCAGGCGCTGCATTGCATCTGGCGGCTGCGGACCTGGCGTCGGAAACCCGCGGTTATATGGGGCTGTTGCCGATGGACGTTATTGAGGCCCTGTCACAGGTATTGGTGGATTCTGAGCGCTGGCCGGATCGTCGTTCGGTTGGCGGTGGTGGAGACGAATGATGGACGTTGCAGCGCAGGAGCTCTCGCTGTTCCTGAAGGATGAGGTGGCAACAGAAAACCTTGGAAGGGGGCTCGCTACCGTTGTGGTTCAGGTCGGACAGGGAGCCACTGTATTTCTCGAGGGCAACCTGGGTACGGGAAAGACGACCCTGAGCCGTGGAGTCATGCGTGGCCTTGGTCATGACGGGGCTGTTAAAAGTCCGACCTACACCATTGTGGAGCCGTATGAGCACCTGAGCCCTCCCGCTTACCACTTCGACCTATACAGATTGGGTGATCCGGAGGAGCTGGAGTACATGGGTATACGTGATTACTTTCAGGGCCAGAGCCTTTGTTTGATTGAGTGGCCCGAGCGGGGTCAGGGAATCCTTCCGGATCCCGACCTTTGGATACGCTTGAGTGTCAGTGGAGATGGGCGTAAAGCGCTTGTCTCGGCGGCAACGGCTGTGGGTGTGGGGCTGCAGGCCAGGCTTGCGGCAATACCGTTGTCGAGTGTTCGAGGTTAATTATGTGTGATCAGTGCAGGTGGGCAGGAAAATGATGGCAAGAATGTTCTCCAGATGGTGCCTGGCCGGTAGTGTAATGCTGACTCTGTTGTTTCCTATGGCAGCAATGGCGGGCGTTAACGTGGAAGGCGTGAGGATCTGGCCCGCGCCGGACCATACCCGGCTGGTGCTGGATGTTGCCGACAAGATTGATCACAAGGTGTTTGCCCTTTCCGGGCCTTCGCGCCTGGTGATTGACCTTGAGAACACGACGCTCAAGGCCGATTTTGACAAGCTCGATCTCTCGGGCAGTCCCGTAAAGCGTATCCGCAGCGCCCCGCGCAACGGTAATGATCTTCGGGTAGTGCTCGATCTGAAGAGTGACATCAAGCCGCGCAGCTTTCAGCTCGAACCCAATCAGCAGTACGGTCACCGGTTGGTCGTTGACCTGATCGACGAAGGTGGTCTGAAGGCTCGAAAGCCTTCGGAGCCAACCGTCACCGAAAACGCCAACGGCAAGCGGGATATTATCGTGGTGGTTGATGCCGGCCACGGCGGCGAAGACCCGGGAGCAATCGGCCCCCGGGGCACCCGAGAAAAGGACGTGGTGTTGAGAATGTCGAAAACCCTGGCGGAACTGATCGACGCCAAGCCGGGTTATACCGCCAAGCTAACCCGTACCGGCGACTACTACATCGATTTGCGTAGCCGCACACTGCTGGCCCGGAAGCACAACGCCGACCTGTTTGTGTCGGTCCACGCCGATGCCTTTCGCACGCCTCAGCCCCGTGGTGCTTCGGTGTTTGCGTTGTCACAGCGGGGTGCCACCAGTGAAACCGCCCGCTGGCTGGCCAAGACCGAGAACCGCTCTGACCTGATCGGGGGTGCCGGTGGGGTGTCCCTTGATGGTCGAGATGACATGCTGGCGGGTGTGCTGCTGGACCTCTCCATGACCGCCAGCATCAATTCCAGCCTCGGTGTCGGGGACTCTATCCTCGGCAGGCTTGGCAGTGTCGCCAAGCTTCACAAGAAAGGCGTTGAGCAGGCTGCGTTTGCGGTGCTGAAATCACCGGATATTCCATCGGTTCTCGTTGAGGCGGGATTCATCTCGAACCCGAAGGAAGAGCAGAACCTTTCCAGTGCCTGGTATCGTGAAAAACTGTCCCAGGCGGTGTTTCGGGGTATCGATGACTACTTCCAGAAAACGCCCCCGCCAGGCACGTTGCTGGCGTGGCAGAAGCAGAACGGCCGTGGCGATGGCAGTGTCAGTCAGTACCGGATTCGCCGGGGGGATACGCTCTCAGGTGTCGCTCGGGAGAACCAGACAACCGTCAGCGAACTGATGCAGTATAACGGCCTCAATGATGACCGTGTTATGGTAGGGCAAACCATTCGTATTCCTGCATCCTGACACGAGGTCCCCTGGTAACATGCCCTCCATTCGATTACTGACGCCCCGCCTGGCCAACCAGATTGCTGCCGGTGAGGTGGTTGAGCGCCCGGCTTCGGTCGTGAAAGAACTGGTAGAAAATGCGCTCGATGCCGGTGCCCGCCGGGTCGATATCGAGGTGGAGCAGGGGGGTGTCAAGCTGATCCGGGTACGTGACGACGGCATGGGCATAGACGAGACGGACCTTCCCCTTGCGCTCAGCCGTCATGCCACCAGCAAGATTGAAAATCTCGAAGACCTCGAAGCAGTGGCGTCCCTTGGTTTCCGGGGGGAGGCCCTGGCCAGTATCAGTTCCGTTTCCAGGCTGGCACTGACATCACGCACAGAGCGCCAGGAGGCGGCCTCAAAGGTAGAAGTGGAAGGGCGCGACATGGACGCCAGTATTTCCCCGGCGGCCCATCCGGTGGGCACGACGGTGGAAGTCCGGGACCTGTTCTTTAACACGCCCGCCCGACGCAAGTTTCTCCGTACGGAGAAGACCGAGTTCAACCATGTTGAAGAATGCATTCGCCGCCAGGCCCTGAGCCGTTTCGACACCGGTTTTACGCTTCGACATAACCAGCGTGTGGTCCAGAGCCTCAGGCCGGCTGAGAATCCGCTGGACCGGGAGCGGCGGATTGGCTCTCTATGCGGTCAGCAGTTTATCGACAACGCCGTGGTGATTGATGCTGAGGCTACGGGATTGAAACTTTGGGGTTGGGTTGCCCTGCCGACCTTTTCCCGCAGTCAGGCGGATTTGCAGTACTTTTTTGTCAACGGGCGGGTGATACGGGACCGGCTGGTAGCGCATGCCGTGCGCCAGGCTTATCGGGATGTGCTTTACAACAACCGTCACCCGGCGTTCGTGTTGTATCTGGAGGTTGATCCCGCGAACGTGGACGTGAATGTTCACCCCACCAAGCACGAAGTGCGTTTCCGCGATGGGCGCCTGGTTCACGATTTTATTTTCCGGACGCTTCACAAGGCGCTGGCAGATGTGCGCCCGGATGATCATCTCAAGGGAGCGGTAGCCCAGTCCCACGGTCGGGAGGCCGGTACGGCAACCGGTGGTTTTGGCGTTCAGGCTGCCATGCCGGGTGTCAATCACCAGCCCGCCTCCGATCCGTTTGCAGGTTCCGGCGGCAGCCCGCAGCATGCCGGGTTCTCAGGGAGCCCGAGGCCCCCGCAGCCTGAATGGCAGGCCCGCGATCAAATGGCGTTCTACCAGTCCCTGAACGAGGGCGGTGGAACCGGGGCGCAGCCCGCGATGGCCGACTCCGGTGATCTGGCCGTTGCGGCGCCTACGCCACCGCAGGACAGCGGTGATGAGCCGCCGCTTGGCTACGCCATTGCCCAACTGCACGGAATTTATATCCTGGCCCAGAGCCGTCAGGGCATGATCGTGGTGGATATGCACGCGGCCCATGAACGTATTACCTATGAGCGTATGAAGCGTGCGCTGGAGGCGCAGGACCTCAAGAGTCAGCCGCTGCTGGTGCCGGTTTCCCTGGCTGTCAGCCAGAAAGAGGCGGCATTGGCGGAGACTCATGGTGAAGAGCTTTTGCAGTTGGGATTGAGGGTGGAGCGCATTGGCCCCGAAACTCTCGCTGTGCGGCAGGTGCCTGCGCTGTTGCGGGGGGCGGATACCGAGCAATTGGTTCGGGATGTGCTGTCTGACCTGATTGAGAACGGCGAAAGCGACCGTGTGGAGGCGGTGATACATGAGTTGCTTGGTACCATGGCATGCCATGGTTCCGTGCGTGCCAATCGGCAACTGACCATTCCGGAAATGAATACCCTGTTGCGGGACATGGAGGCCACCGAGCGCAGTGGTCAGTGCAACCATGGTCGGCCCACCTGGACTGTGGTCACCCTCTCGGAGCTGGACAAATTATTCCTGCGCGGGCGTTAACACCGGTATGACGGCATCAACCGCTAAAGGCACCAAGCCCCTGGCCATATGCCTGATGGGCCCGACTGCCTCGGGCAAGACCGACCTGGCCATCGAGCTCTGTCGCCACCTGCCCTGCGATATCATCAGTGTTGATTCGGCGATGATCTACCGGGGTATGGATATTGGAACCGCCAAGCCCTCGCCCGAGGAGCTCTCCCAGGCGCCACACCGGTTAATTGATATCTGCGATCCGGCGGAAACATACTCGGCAGCGGACTTCCGTCGCGATGCCCTGCGTGAAATGAACGACATTGTGTCAGCGGGGCGGATTCCGTTGTTGGTGGGTGGCACCATGATGTACTTCAAGGCATTGCTGCATGGCATGTCCAACCTGCCGTCTGCTAATCCAGTCGTCCGGGAGGCCCTTGAGCAGGAGGCGAAGGAGCGAGGCTGGGGTGCCCTTCACCAGGAGCTGGAGCGACAGGACCCTGTGGCGGCGGGTCTCATTCATCAGAATAACCGGCAGCGACTTATTCGGGCACTTGAGGTGATTCGTCTGACGGGACGGCCGATTTCCTCAATATGGCAGGACAAGGCGAGCAGAGGCCAGGCAGAGAACCGTCAGAACAGCGATGGCATTGAGGATTACACCTATTTCACCCAATGGCAGGCAGACGAATCGCCGTCTCTTCCGTATACTGTAGTGCAGCTTGCGATGGCTCCCGCCGAGAGGCGGGTGCTCCATGAAAGAATAGCCCTGCGTTTCAACGCCATGCTGAATGCGGGTTTTCTTGATGAGGTCAGGGTGCTGAAGGCCAGGGGTGATCTGAATGCTGGCCTGCCCTCCATGCGTTGTGTCGGATATCGTCAGGGCTGGGCACATCTGGCCGGTGATTATGATTACGACACCATGGTGGACAAGGGCGTTGCTGCTACCCGGCAGCTTGCCAAGCGACAGCTGACCTGGTTGCGAAAGTGGTCCGATGTGGACTGGTTGGATAGTGGCGACAAACTTATGTCCGACACTGCCTTGAAAATTATTGAGTTTCGCACCACATTTAACAATTGAAGTTGACGATCTGCCTTTACTTATAAACAGGAGAAAACACATGTCAAAAGGGCACTCTCTACAAGACCCTTACCTTAATGCATTACGCAAGGAACGCATTCCGGTTTCTATCTTTCTGGTCAATGGTATCAAGCTTCAGGGCCAGATCGAGTCTTTTGACCAGTTCGTGATTTTGCTGAAAAACACTGTCAGCCAGATGGTCTATAAGCATGCCATTTCCACTGTGGTGCCCGCGCGGAACGTTCGTATTCCGCCACAGGCTCCGGGCGGAGAAGAATCTGAAGACTGATTTATCCGGGCACACCGGTGTTGTCACCCGCGCTCCCGAAGGGCCCGAAAAGGCTCCCAGGGCCGCGGGTGTTTGTTTTGGTGACAGGTGCAGCCTGACTGATTTGGAGTTGTTACTACTTGTTTGAGCGTCCCGACGTTGGTGAACGGGCGATTCTCGTTCATATCGAGTTTTCCTCACACGAAGAAGCTGAGGATCTGGGCGAGTTCCGTGAACTGGTCTGGTCTGCCGGTGTCGAACCCGTAGGTGTTGTCACCGGCTCGCGCAAGCAGCCCAGCCCGAGACTGTTTGTCGGCGAGGGGAAGCTGGAAGAGATTCGTGATGCCGTGACCGCCAACGAAGCGGATGTGGTGCTTTTCAATCACGCACTCAGCCCCAGCCAGGAACGAAACATTGAGCGTGAGCTGAGCTGTCGTGTGCTCGATCGCACGGGCGTCATCCTGGATATTTTCGCTCAGCGTGCTCGCACCCATGAAGGTAAGCTTCAGGTGGAACTGGCTCAACTTGAGCATATGTCGACCCGCCTTATTCGGGGTTGGACGCACCTTGAGCGCCAGAAGGGTGGTATCGGGTTGCGTGGCCCGGGTGAAACCCAGTTGGAGACGGACCGGCGGTTGCTGCGGGAGCGTATCAAGTCCATTCATCGCCGCCTTGAAAAGGTCCGTAAACAGCGTAACCAGGGTCGCCGGGCCCGGATGCGTGCGGATATTCCAACCGTCTCACTGGTGGGCTACACCAACGCGGGCAAGTCCACGCTGTTTAACCGCATAACAACGTCAACCGTTTACGCGGCGGATCAGCTGTTTGCGACCCTGGACCCGACGCTGAGGCGCCTGGAACTTCCTGACATTGGCCCGGTCGTAATGGCCGACACTGTCGGCTTTATCCGTCATCTTCCCCACAAGCTGGTTGAAGCCTTCCGTGCCACCCTGGAAGAAACCACCGAAGCCTCAATTCTGCTCCACATAATCGACTGCCACGATCACCGGCGTGACGAGAACATGGAGCAGGTGGAAGAAGTGCTGGCAGAAATAGGTGCTGACGAGATTCCGGTGCTGCAGGTTTTCAACAAGATTGACCTGCTGGACAACTTCCAGCCGCGGGTTGAGCGCAACGAAGATGGCGTTCCCGTGCGTGTCTGGGTTTCTGCGGTCACCGGGGAAGGTCTTGAAGGCCTGTTTGATACCATCGTCGAACGATTGGCGGAGGACGTGATCCATCAATTCGTACTGCTGGGCCCGACGGACGGCAAGTTGCGGGCGCTTTTGCATGAAGCGGGCTCTGTCGTGACGGAAAGTCACCGCGATAGCGGGGATTCGGTACTGGAAGTACGCCTTCAGCATCGTGACTGGTTACAGCTTTTGAGCCGCGCTGGCGTGCGCGAAAATGATGTAAGGCTTGAAGAACAACGTACATAGGCCGGCTGTGCTATTGCCGGGGCGCTTATAAATCCCTAGTATTTGCAGCCATTCGATTAGTTTGGAACGGAGAACACTATGGCCTGGAATGAACCGGGTGGAAACCGCAACGACAATGACCCCTGGGGTACTGGTGGTGGTCGTGGCGGAAATGACCAGGGCCCACCGGACCTGGACGAGGCGCTGAAAAAGGGTCTCGACAAGCTCAATCGCTTGCTGGGTGGCAAGGGCAACAAGTCCGGAGGCAGTGGCGGCAGTTCGTCCTCGGGTGGCGCCGGCGGTTTTGGTGCCATCCTGGCGTTGGCGGCCATCATTTTTGCCGGATACGTGGTCTTTCAATCGTTCTACACCGTGAACGAGCAGGAGCGTGCGGTTGTGCTTCGCTTTGGCGAGTTCAGTCGTACTGAAACGCCGGGTCTGCGCTTCAAGGTTCCGTTGATCGATAGCGTTTATCTGGTCCGGGTGACGAACGTCCGGAATGCGGAATCTACAGGCCAGATGCTGACACAGGACGAGAACCTCGTCTCTGTCGACCTTCAGGTCCAGTATCGTGTTGGTGATGCTCAGGCTTATGTGCTGAACGTCCGTGATTCCAACCAGGCATTGGCGTTTGCTACTGACAGCGCCTTGCGCCATGAAGTTGGTAGCTCAACACTTGATGACGTGTTGACGGAAGGTCGTGCCGAGTTGGCCGTTCGCGTGGAGCAGCGCCTGCAGAGCTTCCTGGAAGAATACGGCACTGGCTTGACCATTGTCCGTGTAAACGTCGAGAGCACTCAGCCACCCGATGCGGTGCAGGATGCCTTCCGTGAAGTGCAGCGCGCCCGTGAGGACGAGCAGCAGGTCAAGGAAGAAGCTGAAACCTACCGCAATAAAGTGGTCCCCGAGGCTCGTGGCCGGGCACAGCGCTTGACCGAGGAAGCGGCGGCCTACAAGGAAGAAGTGATTGAGCGTGCCCGTGGTGAAACCTCACGTTTCCTGGCGGTTCTTGGTGTGTATCAGACTGCGCCGGAAGTCACTCGCGAGCGTATGTACATCCAGGCGCTTGAAGGGGTTCTGTCGAATACCAGCAAAGTGCTGGTGGACACCCAGAGCAGCGACAATATGATGTACCTGCCTCTGGATAGGCTGACTAACCGTTCCGGTGCCAGCACCGGCAGCCAGAGCGGTTCCGGAAGCTCCGGCAGTGACATCGACATCAAGACCCTGTCAGATCAGGTGATTCAGGAGCTGCGTGGCAGGCAGGATAGTGGCGTTCGGAGGAGCAGATAATGATGGGACCCAAAAGTATTGTGGGCCTTGCAGGCGCCCTGATTGTCGTACTGGTTACGCTCTCCAGTGTTTACATTATCCCGGAAACCCATCGTGGCGTGCTGCTGCGGTTCGGTGAGTTGATCGAAACGGATATTTCAGCCGGGCTTCACTTCAAGGTGCCGGTCATTGATCAGGTCCGGGAATTCGACATCCGATTGCTGACAACGGATCTTCCATCGCGTCAGTATTTGACCATCGAGAAGAAGCCGCTGGACGTCGATTCCTACATCGCCTGGAAAATCCGCAACGTGGATCAGTTCTACCGGGCCACTGGTGGTGACGAATACCGCGCCTCCGAGCTGCTGTTGTCTCGCGTGGATAACGGCCTTCGGGATGAGTTCGGTGTTCGGACCATGGTCGAGGTCGTTTCCGGCCAGCGTGACGAGCTGATGCACACCCTGCGTGACCGGGTGAACGAAACGTCGCTCAAGGAATTTGGCATTGAAGTGGTGGATATCCGCGTCAAAGCCATTGAATTCCCGGGGCAGGTGAGCCAGAACGTCTATCGTCGAATGGCGACCGAGCGCGAGAAACTGGCGCAGGAATTCCGCTCCCGCGGTCGCGAGTTGGCGGAGGGTATTCGCGCGGATGCTGATCGCCAGCGCACCGTTATCCTGGCGGAAGCCTTTGCCAAGGCTGAGGAAATGCGTGGTGAAGGTGATGCTCAGGCCGCCCAGATCTATGCCGATGCCTATGGGTCTAACAGCGAGTTCTATAGCTTCTACCGCAGTCTGGAAGCCTATCAGAACACCTTTGCCAATGAAGACGACATCATGGTCATCGACACTGATAGCGACTTCCTGAAGTTCCTGAAGGACCCTCAGGGAAACCGCTAACCACGACGATGGTAGTGACAAAACCGGAATACCTCGGTATTCCGGTTTTTTTGTGTCTGCCAACAGTGTAAAATTCTGCCGGTTTTGGTTCGGGTTTTTATCTTTCCCCGAGCATCGCCCTAAATCCTGTGCACTCTCGCGGCAAGAAGCTTCCGCCCCGGGACAGAACGGACAACCGAATCTCATGACAGTATCTGATCGCTGGCTACTGCCTGATGGCGTGGAAGACATCCTTCCGCCATTGGCTGGACAGATTGAATCCCTGCGCCGGGATGTAATGGATACCTGCCAGCGTTGGGGTTACCAGCTGGTTATCCCGCCGTTGATCGAATACCTCGAATCACTTTTTACGGGCACCGGGCACGACCTGGAGCTTCAGACCTTCAAGCTGACTGATCAGCTGACCGGCCGGATGATGGGGCTGCGTGCGGACATGACGCCGCAGGCAGCACGCATTGATGCCCATACCCTCGGCCAGGAAGGTATTACGCGGCTGTGTTATGCCGGCCATGTGCTCCAAACCCGACCGCGCCATATGCTGACAGGGCGCACGCCCATCCAGGCGGGTTGCGAGCTGTTTGGTAGCGCCTCCGAATCGGCGGATCTGGAAGTGATCAGCCTGATGCTTGAAACCCTGCGTGTATCGGGTTTGCCCAGAATCCATCTGGATCTTGCCCATGTCGCGATCTACGAGACATTGGTTGGAGAGGCCGGGTTTGATCGCGATACCGGCGCGGCCATCTTTGATGCCATGGCCCGTAAGTCTGTGCCGGAACTGGATGAATTGCTGGGCGGGTGCCCACCGGGTTCTGCTGGCGGCATGCTCAGAGAGCTGGCCAGAGTCAGCGGTGGGAAGGATGCCCTGCGTGAGGCAAAGCGCATTCTTCTTGAAGGGGCGCCGGAACCGCTTCGTCAGGCGCTGGATCAACTGGATCGAGTGGCGGATATGCTGTCCGCGAGCTATCCAGAGGTAAGCTTCGGGTTCGATTTTTGTGAGCTTCGAGGATACAACTACCATACCGGGCTGGTGTTTGCGGCCTATGTGCCGGGGCATGGTGACGCGGTTGCCAAGGGCGGTCGCTACGATGCCATTGGCAGTGATTTCGGCCGTGCACGTCCGGCGACGGGCTTTAGTCTTGATATCCGTGCGCTGGTCTCACTTGGTCAGCGAACCGGCCGCGCTGGCAAGGCCATATGGGCGCCAGCCACCGAAGATCCTGCGCTGGATGGCGTGATTTCCGGCCTGCGGATGACGGAGACGGTTATCCGCGCCCTGCCGGAAGACGAGGGCGTTGATCCTGGCACGCGCAATTGCGATCGTGCCCTGGTGAAGCGAGACGGCCAGTGGGTCGTGGAGCAGTTGGACTGATGACCTTCGGGGTCGGGCCACTCATTTACAGGTAAACCTGCGGGCACCCCATCAATTGGCGGGGCCGCACTGAGAGAGAGTCATGGGTAAAAACGTTGTAGTGCTGGGCACCCAGTGGGGTGATGAAGGAAAAGGCAAGATTGTTGACCTGCTGACCGATAAGGTTGCGGCGGTGGTGCGCTTTCAGGGCGGCCACAATGCCGGCCATACCCTGGTTATTGAAGGTAAGAAAACCGCCCTTCATCTGATTCCGTCTGGCATTCTTCGCCAGAATGTCCAGTGCCTGATTGGCAACGGCGTCGTGCTCTCTCCGGAAGCGTTGCTGAAGGAAGTCCGCGAACTCGAAGGCAATGGGGTTGCTGTGCGGGAGCGTTTGAAGATCAGTCTGGCGTGCCCGGTCATCCTCAAGACCCACGTTCGTATCGATCAGGCGCGCGAGCGAGCGCGAGGTGTCGACAAGATTGGCACCACCGGTCGCGGTATCGGGCCGGCCTACGAAGACAAGGTTTCCCGCCGTGGGATTCGCGTTGGAGATCTGTGTGACCCGAAGAGCTTTGAAGAGAAGCTCCGGGAAATCATGTCGTACCATAACTTCGTGTTGACCGAGTACTTCAAGGAAGAGCCCGAAGACATTGATCAGGCGTTTTCCGAACTGATGACCATGGGCGAGGAAATTCTACCCATGTCTGCCGACGTCACGGATATCCTCCATGACCTTCGCAAGCGCGGCGAACACATCCTCTTTGAAGGTGCGCAGGGCTCGCTGCTGGACATTGATCTGGGTACCTACCCGTACGTCACCTCCTCAAATACCACGGCTGGCGGCACGGCTACCGGGTCTGGTTTTGGGCCGTTGTTCCTGGATTACGTGCTGGGGATCACCAAGGCCTACACCACTCGTGTCGGTTCCGGTCCGTTCCCGACCGAGCTGTTTGACGATATGGGCCATCACCTGGCGGTCAAGGGCAACGAGATTGGCACCACCACCGGGCGTTCACGCCGTTGTGGCTGGTTTGATGCGGTTGCACTGCGCCACGCCATCCAGATCAACAGCGTATCGGGCATCTGCCTGACCAAGCTGGACGTGCTCGATGGCATGGATACGGTGAAGGTGTGCATTGGCTACAAAACGCCTAACGGGGAGATTACCCGCCCGCCGATCGGTTGCGATACCTACAAGGACATTGAGCCGGTGTATGCGGATCTTCCGGGTTGGCAGGAGAGCACGGTCGGGCTGACAGGCCTGGACCAGTTACCGGAGAACGCCAGGGCCTATATCCGTTTCCTGGAAGAGCAGATCGAAGCACCGATCGATATCATTTCCACCGGTCCTGACCGGGTAGAGACGGTCATTCTGCGCCACCCCTTCGGCGAGTAACCTTCCTGGGTTGTCGCGGACACCTTCAGGGCTTGTCCGCGATAACCGTCGCCCTTTTCGGACCCGGATAACCTTCCACGGTCTTCGTTGGGTCGTCCGGGTCGAGAAAGTCCTGCAGCGACTGGAACTGCATCCAGTCAGTGCTGCGTTGCTCCTCGATCGTGGTTTCTGTCACATCCACCACGCGGGCGTTGCGAAAACCGGTTCGGTCCAGCCAGCGCAACAGAGTGTCGCAGCTGGGCAGGAACCAGACGTTGCGCATCCGGCCGTAGCGGTCCTCCGGCATCAGGCTGTAACCTTCCGGCCCATCCGCTATCAGCGTTTCCAGCACCAGTTCGCCACCCGGGCGGAGTGTGTCTTTCAGTTCCAGCAAGTGATCAAGTGGTGAGCGACGGTGGTAGAGCACACCCATTGAGAAAGTGGTGTCGAATGCTTCCAGCTTTGGCGGCAGATCCTCTACGCGCACTGGGAGCAGATCAATGCGCTGCTCCTGGCCTGCATACTGTTTGACGCTGAGAAACTGGAACAGGAATAACAGTCCCGGGTCGATGCCAATCACCCGGCCGGCTCCTTCGCCCAGCATGCGCCAACAGTGATAGCCAGAGCCGCAACCGACATCCAGTATCTGCCGACCACTCAGGTCTGACAGGTAGGGAGCGACGCGGTCCCATTTCCAGTCAGAACGCCACTCGGTATCGATATAGGTGCCAAAGAATTCGAACGGGCCCTTACGCCAGGGCATCAGTCCTCTCAGCCCTTCTTCGAGCTTTGCACGTTCTTCTGTGCTGAGGGGCTGGTCGGAGTTCAGGGTAATGGCCGACTGGTTCAGGTTCGCCGTGGCATCACCAATGTGGGGCAGGGTGTCCAGAGCCCGGTTCCATCGGGCAATATCCCCATGAGGGTTGTCGTCAAAGCGCTTTTGTAGCTGTTGCTGCAGTTGCTTTCGCCAGCGCTCAAGGCCACGGCTATCAAGATCGTCAAGCAGCGGGGCAAAGCACCCCTGCCAGTTGAAGGTCGTCATGGCGGCTCCGTTCAGTGCGATTTAATGGCGAGCATGGAGACAAAGTTGAAACACTGGTACCACACCATAACCTGACTAAATCCTGCGTTTATCAGTCTCTCACGGTGTTCGGCCAGGGTTTCCGGTATCAGTACCTGTTCCAGGGCGGAACGCTTCTGACTGATCTCCAGGTCGGAATAGCCGTTGGCCCGTTTGAACTCGTGATGGAGTTGGGTCTGTGTCGATTGCTCGTAATCGGATTCAAAGCGAATTTTCTCGGAGAGGATCAGTACTCCGCCGGGCAGTGTGGCGTCGGCGATGCGAGCCATCAGTTCTGCGCGTCTGTCTGGCGCCACGAACTGCAGTGTGAAGTTCAGGGTGGTCACCGACGCGTTCTCAATCGGGGTGTCGAGGATGTCCTCGCACCGCAGTGAAACCGGCAATGGGTGGTCGTCCAGAGCAATATAATGCTCGCAACGCTCAATCATGGCAGCCGAGTTGTCCACGCCTGTAAGGGTGCAGTCGCGGTCCCCAATGCCATGGCGCATGGCCAGAGTGGAGGCGCCGAGAGAGCAGCCGAGATCGTAGCAGTGACTGCCCGGGCGGGCATACTGTTCGGTGATCACTTCAATCATCGGAATAATCGTGGTGTAACCCGGTACTGAGCGCCGGATCATGTCCGGAAATACCCGAGCCACCGATGTGTCAAACCGGAATTCTCCGGTTTCCCGTTCAGTGGCGAACAGACGGTCCAGCGCCTGGCCCGGTTTTTTGTTCCTGTCAGCCATTGTCTGCTGGCTCCTGGCCCTCATGGACAGGCCTGTCGTGTGCGGGTGTCGGGCCTCGGCTGCAGCGTACGCCCCGGTTCTTGTAATCAACGAGGATGCCCCGGAACTCCGGGTCCACATCGGCGGCGATGGCCAGATACCCCTGTTCGCAGGCAGCGTGGAGTTCCGATGACTTGGGCGACATGCGGAACTCTTCGCCAGGTTTGATGTGAACGGCCTCAAATTCCCCCACCGGCACATGATCCTTATTCTCGGCGTGATCAATCCGCCCGCTGGCCTCCAAAACCACGATGGTAACGATGATGGTGGCAATGGCAGTGACAATCAGGCTGCGGACGGTAAATCGGGCCTCACTTTGGCTCATCGGTTGGTCTCCGGTCTGTCGGTAATAGTGGCCTCAATATTGGCCGGGTACATGAATGGAAGGGGCCTGTAGCGCCGCCAGTTGTTCCCGAAGTGACAGGATCTGGTCGGACCAGAAACGCGGCTGGGCAAACCAGGGGAAGAAACGCGGGAAGGCCGGGTCGTCCCAGCGCTTGGCCAGCCAGGTGCAGTGGGAAATCTGCCGGAAGCAGCGCATGGGTTCAATCAGATGACGCTCACGACGATTGAAATCGCGGAACATCTCGTAGCCTTCCAGTAGTTCACCAAATTGCTGGCCACGTTCAACGTCATCACCGTTCAGTAACAGCCACAAATCCTGAATCGCAGGCCCGGTACGGCAATCGTCCAGGTCGACAAACAGCATCTGTTCCTCGCGGCAGAGGATGTTGCCGGCGTGGCAGTCACCATGAATTCTCAGGGAGTGCACCTCGCCAGCGTCATCGATCCGACGGGCGCAGTGGTCGACAAGATCGGGAATCAGCGAGTCCCACGCTGGCCGAAGGTCATCTGGAATCCAGCGGTTTTCCGTAAGGAACCGATTGTTATCCTCAATGCCCGAAAGAATCGACATAACCGGGCGATGGTTGAAGGGCTCAGTGTCACCGATATTGTGGAGCTGGCCCAGCCACTGGCCGAGGCGGTACAGGGTATCTGTCACGCTGGTGTCGGGCGCCTGCCCGCCCCGCTGCTGAAATACGGCAAACAGAAAGTCCCCGCAACGGCCCAGTGTATCGCCGGAGGGCATAGCCATGGGCGCCACGACCGGAATATCGGCGTTGAGCAACTGGACGGTAAACTGATGTTCTTCCCGGATCTGGGCTTCGCTCCAGCGCCCCGGACGGTAAAACTTGGCGATTACCGGTGGCTGGTCTTCAATACCAATCTGGTAAACACGGTTCTCGTAGCTGTTGAGGGCAAACAGGCGTCCACTGACCACAAATCCGGCGTCTTCCAGGGCATCAAGAATGGTATCGGGGGTAAGGGCGTCGTAAGGATGGCTGGAGGTTTCGGTCATAAATAAGGTTTAGTATCTCGAATTCTGTTGGGACTTCATGCTGGCGAGGTGATACCAGTTTTCGTCCAGTTCCCATCGCACCCGATCAATGCCAGACGCGCTGAGGACGATGTTGCCTGCCTGGGCCTGGACCTGGGCCAGTTCACGCTCGGCCCGTTGCCAGTCACGATCATTGTCTCCCAGGTTACGCATGCTCGGAAAAATGGTGGTGAGTGCTTCGTGCGTCGAGGTTTCATGGGAGCGCAGTGAGCTCATGATGGCGGTCCCTCCTTCAACCCGGAGAACGCGATGCTGATAAGGATAGTTGGCCACCATTTCATCGGCCTTCAGTGCCTGGTTCAGGCTGATGACTTCAAAGCCTCGCCAGCCAAGCCAGCCAACAAATATGGCCGCCACCAGCATTACAATAATAAACTGCTTCCTGTCAGACATCGGTTCCCTGCTCCGTGCACTCAATTCACGGCCAAGTATAACGTTTCGGGGGCGACACCGTAATGCGATTCGGGCTTTTTAGCCAACGAGCGTGTTGGTGATGCTGACAAACGATCGAAACACAACGCGGGTGACGTTAAAGCAGATGACAGGGCGAGACATAGTACAGGCAGATACCGTGGTCGTCGGTGCCGGCATTGTCGGCCTCGCAGTGGCCAGGACGCTGGCCAAGCAGGGCAGGGAGGTGCTGGTGCTGGAATCCGGCGCTCACTTTGGCGAAGGGGTGTCGTCCCGCAATAGTGAGGTTATCCATGCTGGGATCTACTATCCCGAGGACTCCCTCAAGGCCCGGTTGTGTGTTCGTGGTCGTCGGATGTTGTATGAGTACTGTCAGACCCGTGGCATCGACCACCGCAAAACCGGCAAGTGGATTGTGGCCAATGGCGCGTCGCAGGTGGAGAGGCTCGACACTATCGCCAGTCAGGCCCTTCGCAACGGTGTTCCGCTCCAGCGGGTAACCCGCAGGGCCCTGCGGGTGTCTCTGCCGGACGTGACCGCCCAGGAGGCGTTGTACTCACCGGAAACGGGCATTGTAGACAGTCATGGTGTGATGCTGTCGTTGCTGGGAGAGCTGGAGGACTACGGTGGCCATTTGGTCCGCCAGGCGCCTGTAGAACATGCGGCGACCTGTGACGGAGAGCATCGGTTGCAGGTTGGAGGGCCGGCGCCCTGTGAGCTCAGGGCGCAACGGGTGGTGAACGCAGCCGGCCTCGGAGCAGTACCATTGGCCACGAGCTGGCAGGGAGTGCCAGCGGATATCGCGCCCCGCCAGTGGCTGGCCCGAGGTGTCTACTTCAGCTATTCCGGTCGCCACCCCTTCCGTTCATTGGTATACCCGATCCCTGAACCAGGCGGCCTCGGCGTTCACCTGACGCTTGATCTAGCGGGCCAGGCTCGATTCGGGCCCGATGTTGAATGGATAGAGCGAGTGGACCTCTCGGTTGACCCCGGTCGGGCAAGGTCGTTTGCTGAAAGTATTCGCCGTTGGTGGCCAGCATTGGACGAGTCCCGCCTGCAGCCCGCCTATGCCGGCATTCGTCCCAAGCTTGCTGGCCCGGATGGTGGGTTTGCGGATTTCCGGATCGCCGGAGAACGTCGGCACGGTGTTGCCGGACTGGTGCACCTGTTCGGCATTGAGTCGCCGGGATTAACGGCTGCTTTGGCCATTGCGGATGAAGTGGCAGGGCAGCTTGCCGACTAATGCGTTTGCATACCTTTATCCGGGGGTTCTTGCCAGCGCCCAGATCTGAACCTCCCTGGCGCCGGCCTCAAGCAGCACTTCAGTCAGGCTTCGTGCAGTGGCGCCGGTGGTGACCACGTCATCAACGATGGCAATACTGGCCGGTGGTATACGGGTAACCTGGTAGATTCCCCGCAGGTTGGCCAGGCGCTCTTCGCGGTTCAGTCCTCGTTGTGGCCGGGTGCGCCGGTTCCTGACGACAAGGTCAGCGCTCCAGGGAATGCCCGATTGACGGCTGATGTGCTCTGCAATATCCGCCGCTTGATTGAATCCTCGTTTTCGTCGACGGGCCGGATGCATCGGGCTGGCCAGAAGCAGGTCCGGCGTGCGTTCAGGATGGGTCTCCAGCATCAATGTCAGATGAGTGCTCAGATCCTGGATCAGGGGGCGGGCATAGGCGCGTTGGCCATTGTATTTGTAGCGCTGGACCATACCGTCAACCGGGAATCGATAGCGCCAGGGCGCGACGATTCGGCTGAAGGGCGGTGGGTCTTTCAGGCACTGACCGCAGATGAGTTCATCGCCAGCGTAGGCGATAGGCAGTGCGCAGCAGCGGCAGTGCGAGTGGTTGGCGGGCAAGTCCTGCCGGCAGGGAGTGCAGAGCCCGAAATGGGCATGCGGTTCCAGGCAGGCCACGCATTGCCCGCCGCGCAGCTGAAATAAGCCCTTGATGCTGATTTGAGCGCGCGGAATCCGTTTCGCGCTGTTAACCTTTGGTGTGATCAAGGTTGACAGCGATTTCAGTCCCTTTATCATCTGTTCAATCCGTAAACCAGAATCCCGGTAAAGTTAACAGGACTGAATCATGACTGCCACCGCACACGCCGATGCACCCTCTATAGCGCCTTCTACCGCGCCTTCTACCTCACCGCGCCACGATTGGACCATGCAGGAAGCCCGTGCGTTGTTCGAACTGCCATTCAATGACCTGGTGTTCCGGGCTCAGAGCGTCCATCGTGAGCATTTCGACCCGAATGAAGTGCAGATCAGCACGCTCCTGTCCATCAAGACCGGTGCCTGCCCGGAGGACTGTAAATACTGTCCCCAGAGCGGTCATTACAACACCGGCCTGGAAAAGGAAAAACTGCTGGAAATTGAAAAAGTGGTTGCTGAGGCCAAGGCCGCCAAGGCAAAGGGCGCGTCCCGTTTCTGTATGGGGGCGGCCTGGCGTAGCCCGTCGAAGAAAAACATGGAATATGTCGTGGATATGGTGCGCCAGGTGAAATCCCTGGGCCTGGAAACCTGCATGACTCTCGGCATGCTGAAGCAGGAACAGGCCGACGAGCTGGCCGAAGCCGGGCTGGATTACTACAACCACAATCTGGATACGTCCGAAAAGTACTACAGCCATATCATTACCACCCGCACCTATCAGGACCGGCTGGACACCCTCGAGAATGTCCGTAATGCAGGCATGAAAGTATGCTGCGGCGGCATCGTGGGCATGGGAGAAGACCCTGACGATCGTGCTGGCCTTCTGGTTCAGTTGGCGAATCTGCCCCACCATCCGGAGAGCGTGCCGGTGAACATGCTGGTGAAGGTGGCAGGAACGCCGATGGAAAATGTGGAAGATCTGGACCCGTTCGACTTTATCCGCACCATCGCTGTTGCTCGGATCATGATGCCTGCCTCGCACGTGCGATTGTCTGCGGGCCGTGAAAATATGAATGAGCAGATGCAGTCCCTGTGCTTCCTGGCTGGTGCGAACTCGATTTTCTATGGCGAGAAGCTGCTGACGACCGCCAACCCCGAGGCGGATGCGGACCGCGAGTTGTTCAAGCGTCTGGGCATTCGGCCTGAAGAGCGCGAGCAGTCCTGCACCGAACAGGAAGCGGAAGAAGCTATCGTTGAAGCGGTCGAATACGAACAGACCCGTCACATGTTCTACGATGCCACCCGTGAGTCTGCATAGGCAGGCAGCATGTCTGTGAGGGCTGGCCATGCGTGACTTTGCAGCAGAGCTGGAAGAGCGAAAACAGGCGGGGCTTTACCGCACCCGCCGCCAGATCAGCGGCCCCCAGCAGCCCGCGTTGGTTTCCGATGGCGTGCCGCTACTGTCGTTCTGCAGCAACGATTACCTGGGGCTGGCGAATCACCCCGGGATTATCAAGGCTGCCACTGAGGCCATGCCAAACACCGGTTTTGGCGGCGCCGCTTCGCATCTGATTTGCGGTCACCACGATGCCCACCACCAACTGGAACTGCGGCTAGCGGAATTTACCCGCCGCAGTGCTGCGCTGTTTTTTTCGACCGGCTACATGGCCAATATGGGCGTTATCTCTGCGCTGGCTGGCCGTGGCGATACCATCTTCTCTGATCGCCTGAACCATGCCTCCATCATCGATGGTTGTGTTCTCAGCCGCGCCAGGGTGCGTCGTTATCGCCACGGTGATATGAGTGCCCTTGCTGACATGCTTGCCGCTACCGGTGGCCACAAGTTGGTGGTGACAGACGGCGTATTCAGCATGGATGGGGATATCGCGCCATTGAGGGAGTTGGCGGCACTGTGCCGGGCGCACGAGGCCCTTCTGGTGGTGGATGACGCCCATGGTTTGGGCGTCCTGGGGCCTCAGGGGCGGGGCAGCCTGATGGAGCAGGGATTGTCCGAGGAGGACGTGCCCATATTGATCGGCACCCTGGGCAAGGCTGTGGGCACCAGTGGCGCCTTTGTGGCTGGCCCCCAGCTGCTGATGGATTATCTGGTACAGAAGGCCCGCACCTACATCTACACCACCGCCATGCCTCCGGTCATCGCTCTGGCCACCTGTGCCAGCCTTGACCTGATCGAACGGGAAGATGGCCGTCGCAGTCACCTGCAGATGCTGATATCAGAGTTTCGCCAGGAGGCATCGGCACTGGGTTATGAGTTGATGCCATCGCGCACACCAATTCAGCCAATCATGGTGGGCGACAACTGGGCAGCCCTGGCATTGAGTCAGGCCCTGGAGGAGAGGGGGCTAATGGTTACGGCGATCAGGCCGCCGACTGTGCCGGAAGGTCAGGCTCGTTTGCGGGTCACCTTCAGCGCTGCGCACTCTTCGGAAGACCTGGCAACGTTGCTGTCCGCATTGGCGGACTGCCGTTCACTACTGAACAGGCCCTCTGCAGAGGTGGTATGAACGCTGTGGAATCACGAATCCCGCTGGTGGTTGTGGGTGGTTGGGGTGTCGATGCCGCCATGTTGCTTCCGTTGTTTGATCGTTGGCCAGGGGAGATTCATCTGATATCGCTGAACGACGCCTTGATGTCCCGATGCGACTCGATCACGGGGGTGGCGGATTATCTGCTGGAGCGTTATCCGTGCCCGTCAGTTTGGGCGGGTTGGTCCCAGGGGGCGCAGGTGGTAATGGCGGCTGCCTCACGCAGTTGTCCCCAGGTCCGCAAGGCAATCACTCTGGCGGGGTTTCCCCGCTTTGTGGCTGGGGAGCAGTGGTCCACAGGGATGGAAGTGGATACTTTTGAGACATTCCGGGAACAGGTGTCGCAAAACGCCGGCCTTGCCTGGCGGCGCTTTCAGCGACTTTTGATTCACGGCAGCCATGATGAGTCGCAAGCCCGGCAGGAACTGCGCCCCTGGCTTGCGCGAGGGCCTTCTGTCAGCGACGTGAACCTGGTTCGGGGCCTGGACTGGTTGGGCAGCGAAGATCAGCGGTCTCTGTGGGGTGCTTTACCAGTGCCGACGCTGCATCTTCAGGCGAGCAACGATGTGGTCGTTGAATGTTGGGAGCACTCGTTTCATCCGTCTCCAGCCGCCAAGGTCGTTAGGGTAACCGGTATGACCCATTGGCCTCGAGGGCAGGCGCTTTCGCGTTGCCATGACGAAATCCTTCAGTTTGTTTTCGGCAAGGAGGTTGAATGGACCCTGTAACAACCAATATCCACGACTGGGTGCCTCCGAAATCCACAATTGCCCGCGATTTCGGCTCAGCTTCCCATACCTACAATCCCGCTGCCCGGCTGCAGCGCTATATGGGCCAGGTCTTGCTGGACCAGTTGAAGGAAGGGCTGCATCAGGCCCAAAGCGCAGATGGACTCCAGATACTCGATCTGGGTAGCGGCACTGGGTGGTTTACAGGGCAGTTGGCGTCGATTCCGGGGAGCCAGGTGACCGGCGTTGATATTGCTGCGGGAATGCTTCGTTACGCCCGATCTGCCAACCCGAGCGGCATTCGGTGGATCGAGGCGGATGCCGAGGCGTTGCCGTTGCCGGATAACAGTGTGGACGTGGTCTTCAGCAATTTGATGATTCAGTGGTGCCGTGACCCGGCCGGTGTGCTTGCTGAATGCCGCCGGGTTCTGCGCCCAGGCGGTCGGCTACTGGTGTCGACATTGCTGGAGGGTACCCTCGACGAACTTCGGGAAGCATGGCACCGGGCAGACCCCGGGCACCAGCATGTGAATGGTTTTGAATCGGAAGCGCGTTTTCGGGAGCAGGCATTTGAAACGCTCCCGGATCCGCAACTTGCGATCGAGACCATTTCACTGGATTATCCCTCGCCGCTGGCTCTGCTGGCGGAGCTCAAGGCTATCGGCGCCGGGTACAAAGGCGCCTCGCGGCGGCAAAGCGCGACCGCGCCTGGCCGTTTGCGGGCCATGTGCCGTTATTATCCGCGAGACGGGGAAGGCCGGATACAGGCCACTTACACATCGGCATGGCTGGGTTGCCGTCTGCCGGACTGACATGGGGATTCATTGATCTATGGCCAGAAAGAGTTACTTTGTGACGGGTACCGACACCGGCGTGGGGAAAACGCTGGTGTCTGCTGCGATTCTTGAGGCGGCCGCTACCCTGGGGAAGAACACGCTTGCGATGAAACCGGTGGCGTCTGGTTGCGACGAAACACCGGAGGGGCTGCGCAATGAAGATGCGCTGATACTGATGGAGTCCATGTCGGAACCGTTGCCTTACGATCAGGTGAACCCGGTAGCCTTACAGCCCGCCATCGCGCCCCATGTGGCAGCTGCCCAGGCGGGTCGGCACCTCACGGCGGAACGGCTGGTCGGATTTTGCCGCGGGTTGCAGATGCGTCCCGCGGATTTACTGTTGGTGGAGGGTGCCGGCGGCTGGCGGGTACCACTCAATGATCGTGAAACATACGCCGCCATGCCTGTCGCTCTGGGTATGCCTGTCATTATGGTGGTACCCCTGAAACTGGGCTGTATCAACCATGCACTGTTAACCGCTGAAGCTATCCGCCGTGATGGCTTGCCTGTCGCAGGTTGGGTGGCCAATCGGCCGGACCCCGCGGCCATGAACTGTGAGCAGGAAACCCTCGATTATCTGATTCAGAACCTGCCCGCGCCATGCCTGGGGGTGTTGCCATGGCAGAAGCGTGCCGACCCGAAGGAGCTGGCCGAAGCCCTGGATGTTGCCGTTTTGTTTGAAAATTGACCAAATTTGTGGCTTACTGGTGTCAATATATGGTCATTGGGCTGCGCGGTTATGATCAGCAATACATTAGGCATTGGTATTCAGGGTATCCAGGACGGCATGCAAGGCATGGAAAATGCCGCCCGCAGGATTGCCCGTGGCGGTGTTGATGGCCCCCAGGGCACGGCAGAAGGTGTCGGTGGCCTCGTGGAACCGATCATTGATCTGAAACTGTACGAGCGCAGCGTTGAAGCCTCGGCCCAGGTAGTGAAAACCGCCGACGAAACCCTGGGAACGCTTCTGGATATTACTGCCTGAACCCTCTCAGGGCGTCCGAGCCCTGTTCAGGTCCTTTGGATTCGACGGCCAGTCTGCTGACATGATGATTTCGGGCTCCCTTCCGTCAATGGCTCCTGCCTTTCCTGCGCCTTCCGTTGGCTCGGGAGACGCAGCTGCGGGTGCCCCTCTCCGGCCATCTTCGGATGAATCACCTTCATCTCGAACATCTCCTGAAACCTCCGGGTCCGGCCGCGTAGCTGACGATAATGCTGCGGAGGATCGTACCCGCTCGCAGGGTTCCAGCGTAGAGGATGCTCAGGGCCTGGATGAGGCAGAGCTGAAACAGCTTACGGAACTGAAAGCCAGGGACCGTGAGGTTCGTGCCCATGAGGCAGCCCATCAGGCGGTTGGCGGCCAGTACGCCGGTTCCATTTCCTACGTCTATGAACGGGGCCCCGACGGTGCCCAGTACGCTGTTGGTGGCGAGGTCTCGATTAGCACCTCGCCCGTGCGGGGAGATCCCCAGGCGACAATCGATAAAATGCGTGTGGTCAGGGCCGCAGCGTTGGCGCCGGCAGAGCCTTCCCCACAAGACCGGGCGGTGGCGGCAGAGGCCATGCAGTTGATGCTGCAGGCACAAGCTGAACTCTCCTCAGAGTTGGGTCGCACTGACGAGTCCGGGCAATCTGAAGTGTCCGAGGACCAGGCGGGTGACGAAAGCAGTGCAAAGCAGTCGCAGGAAGCGACGAATGCCTATCAGGTCATCTCCGGCGTCGGGAGCAATGATGTAAGCGCCAATCCCCCTTCATCCTTCCGGGCAACAGCCTGAAAACAAGCTGCTTTTTAGTCTAAAACCTCCCCGTGTGCTTAAGCCATCGGTACACATTCGCGACAAAACACAACACAAATTTTGATTGCGCCTATTGACAATTCTGTGCCTCTAAACGTATGTTTCAAACAAGTGTTTTATTGGCGTTCAGATTCTCTTGCTGAGCGTATGAGTAAATCCCGAGGCTGAGTGTTGTGACCGTGTCGCAGCTGAGACCGAAAACCTGAGGTGGATTCCATGCCTGACTACAAAGCGCCCCTGCGTGACATTAAATTCGTAATGAACGAGCTGCTGGACAGCGAGCAGCACTACGCCAATCTGGAAGGCGCCGAAGATGCAACTCCGGATATGGTTGATGCCATCATCGGGGAAGGTGCCAAGTTCTGTGAGCAGGTTCTGTCTCCGCTGAACCAGGTGGGCGATAAAGAAGGCTGCACCTGGAGCGAAGACGGCGTGAAAACGCCAACCGGCTTCAAAGAGGCCTATCAGCAGTACGTGGAAGGCGGCTGGCCGTCCATGACCGCTGATCCCAACTATGGTGGCCAGGGCCTGCCACACTCTCTTGGCCTGGTAATGAGCGAGATGGTGGGTACCGCCAACTGGTCCTGGGGCATGTATCCCGGCCTCAGCCACGGTGCGACCAACACCATTGAAGCCCACGGCACTGAAGAGCAGAAGCAGACTTACCTCACCAAGCTGATCAGCGGCGAGTGGACCGGCACCATGTGTCTGACCGAGCCTCATTGCGGTTCCGACCTGGGCACGCTGCGTTCTAAGGCTGAGCCCAATGCAGACGGCACCTACAGCATCACCGGCACCAAGATTTTCATTTCCGCTGGTGAGCATGACATGGCCGAAAACATCGTCCACATTGTGCTGGCCCGGCTGCCAGGCGCTCCTGAAGGTACCAAGGGCATTTCCCTGTTTATCGTGCCCAAGCTTCTGCCGAATGACGACGGCTCTTCCGGTGAGCGCAATGCCGTTTCCTGTGGTTCCATCGAGCACAAGATGGGTATTCACGGCAACGCCACTTGTGTGATGAATTTCGACGGTGCCAAAGGCTGGCTGATCGGGCCTGAGAACAGGGGCCTGAACTGCATGTTCACCTTTATGAACACGGCGCGTATTGGTACCGCGATCCAGGGTCTGGGTGCTGCTGAGCTTGGCTTCCAGGGCTCCCTGGCCTACGCCAAAGACCGTCTGGCCATGCGCTCGCTGAGTGGTCCGAAGAACCCCGAGGGTATCGCTGACCCGATTATCGTTCACCCGGATGTTCGTCGCATGCTGCTGAGCCAGAAAGCGGTTGCAGAAGGCGCCCGTGCTCTGATTTACCTGACCGCACAGCAGGCTGATATCGTTCACAGCGGTAAGACCGAGGAAGATCGCAAAGCGGCTGATGAAGCCCTGGGCTTCCTCACCCCGATCGCCAAGGCGTTCCTGACCGAGATCGGTTACGAAGCAGCCAACCTGGGTATGCAGGTATTCGGTGGTCACGGGTTTATCTCCGAGTGGGGTATGGAGCAGAACGTTCGTGATTCCCGTATCGGCATGATCTATGAAGGCACCACCGGTATTCAGGCGCTGGATCTTCTCGGTCGCAAAGTACTGATGACCCAAGGTGAATCCCTGAAAGGTTTCACCAAGCAGGTTCACGTGTTCTGCAAGGAAAACGCCGACAACGAGCAGTTGAAAGAATTCGTTGAGCCGTTGGCCGCCATGAACAAGGAGTGGGGCGAACTGACCACCAAGGTTGGCATGTCCGCCATGAAGAACCGCGAAGAAGTTGGCGCGGCCTCCGTGGACTACCTGATGTACTCCGGTTACGCTGTTTTCGCCTATCTTTGGGCCCGTATGGCCAAGGTGGCGCTGGACAAGATGGTGGAAGGTACCACCGAGGAAATGTTCTATAACGCCAAGGTCCAGACAGCGCGCTTCTACTTCAAGCGCATGCTGCCGCGGGCCAAAGGGCATGCGGAAAGCATGCTGGCGGGCTCAGACAGCCTGATGGACATGCCGGAAGAAGCCTTCGCCCTCTAAGGCGGGTTTCACGGAACTCTAAAAGCCCGCTCTCCCAGGAGGCGGGCTTTTTTGATGACATGGCCGCCGGTGCTCCATGAGTTGGGGGCTCCGATAGGGTAGAATAGGCCACCATAAATATAACCTGTGCGGACACATAGCCGAGGAAGTGATCAGGGCCGAAGGTCCATCGTTGTTCACTTCGCAGACTGACTGAATTGTGGAGAGTTTTGAAATGGCTGATTATCAGGCACCTTTACGTGACATGCGCTTTGTCCTGAATGAAGTATTTGATGCGCCGGCTCTTTGGGCGTCTCTGCCCAAAGTGGCAGAGAACGTTGACCCGGACACTGCCGATGCCATTCTGGAAGAAGCCGGTAAGATTACCAGTGGTGTGCTGGCTCCTCTGAACCGCGAGGGCGATGAGCAAGGCTGTAAGTGGAATGACGGCGACGTGTCCACACCCGAGGGGTTTCGCGAGGCCTACCAGACCATCGTTGAGGGTGGCTGGAACGGCCTGGGCGGCAACCCGGAGTTTGGCGGTATGGGCATGCCAAAAACTCTGGTTGCCCAGTTTGAGGAGATGATGCAGGCGGCCAACATGGCCTTTGGCCTAGCCCCGATGCTGACGGCGGGCGCCTGCCTGGCCCTGGACGCCCATGGCAGTCAGGAGCTCAAGGAAAAATACCTGCCTAATATGTACGCGGGTACCTGGTCAGGCGCTATGGACCTGACGGAACCTCATGCGGGCACGGATCTGGGGATTATCCGCACCAAGGCCGAGCCTAATGGCGATGGATCCTTCAGTGTAACGGGCACCAAGATTTTCATTACCTGGGGCGAGCACGACATGGCGGAGAACATCATCCACCTGGTGTTGGCGAAGCTGCCGGATGCGCCCAAGGGCCCCAAGGGGATTTCCCTGTTTTTGGTGCCCAAGTTTGCAGTCAACGAAGACGGCTCCCTTGGCGAGCGCAATAGCCTGAGCTGCGGTTCCCTCGAGAAAAAAATGGGCATCAAGGGGTCCGCTACTTGCGTGATGAACTTCGACGGCGCCAGGGGCTGGCTGGTTGGCGAGGAGAACAAGGGACTGGCCGCCATGTTCACCATGATGAACTATGAGCGTCTGGGCGTGGGCATCCAGGGTGTTGGTGCTGCTGAAGCATCGCTGCAGAGTGCTCGTGAATACGCTCTGGAGCGTATCCAGAGCCGAGCTCCCACGGGTGCCCAGCAGCCGGAAAAAGCTGCGGACCCGATCCTGGTCCACCCTGATGTGCGCCGCATGCTGCTAACCATGAAAGGGTATGTGGAAGGAGGGCGCGCGTTCTCTACCTATGTTGCTCAGTGGCTGGATATCGCCAAGTATTCCGACGATGACGAGCGCCGCAAGCATGCCGAGGGCATGGTGGCGCTGTTGAC
This sequence comes from Marinobacter sp. UBA3604, assembly GCF_002375325.1. Taxonomy (NCBI): domain Bacteria; kingdom Pseudomonadati; phylum Pseudomonadota; class Gammaproteobacteria; order Pseudomonadales; family Marinobacteraceae; genus Marinobacter; species Marinobacter sp. UBA3604. The sequence continues at coordinate 78,167 of NZ_DFMB01000015.1, read as the reverse complement.
ACCGGTAGCGAAGGCTTTCCTGACCGATCGTGGCCTGGACGCCTGTATCATGGGCCAGCAGGTTTTCGGCGGTCACGGCTTTATCCGGGAGTGGGGCCAGGAACAACTGGTTCGCGACTGCCGCATAACGCAGATCTACGAAGGCACGAACGGCATCCAGGCGCTGGACCTGATGGGTCGGAAAGTGGTCGGCAGCCAGGGCAAGCTTTATGAGCTATTTGCTGAGGACGTGGCCACCTTCATCGAGGAAAACAGCAGCGACGAAAACCTGCGCCCCTACCTGGAGCCACTGGCAGCAGCATTTGAGCGCCTGTCGGATGTGACTGAGCATGTGATCAAGCAGGCTGGGGATAACCCGGACGCTGTGGGCGCGGCCTCCGTGGACTACCTCGACCTGTTTGGCCTGACGGCTCTCGGCTATATGTGGGCCAAAATGGTTAAAGTGGCGGCACCGAAGGCCGATGGCGACACCTCTGGCTTCTACACCGGCAAGGTGAAGAGCGCACGCTTCTACTTCGACCGATTGCTGCCGAAGACCGTCGCACTGGCTGAGGGCATTCGCAGTGGTAGCGACTCAATGATGGCTCTGACGGCTGAGGAGTTCTGAGTAGTCAGCGGTGAACAAAAAGGCAGGCCCGCGGGCCTGCCTTTTTGTGCTGCTCTATATACTCGCTTACAGGTTTTCTATCCGGCCTGGATCAAGAACAAACGGGTTTTCGTTACCTTGAATGTCGGCCACCTGGCGATGGCGGACAAGCTCTCGATCATCCGGTGGATCGATCTGATTCCAGCTCTTGAACACCCGGGAAGCGCCTGCCCAGGGCAGGTCATAGGTGTCCACCATATAGGCAACCGTGCGGGCGATATCGCCTTTTACCTTTTGCGGGGGTTCAAAAAACTGCGCACTCTCGCGAATTCCGCACTCGTCCGGGCTGCTTGCATTGCCCAATTCTTCGTAAATCGCGTTTCTCCGGGACATTTCAATGCGACTGCGCACGGGGACCATGTTATGAAGGTCCGATGCAATCTGCCGGTATCTGTCGTCATCGTCGCATTGGCTGCTGGTGCCGCACCCAAGTGCATTGCGAACTTCTGCCAGAGGGTAGACATAGCCTTCCGTAAGGACAAAGCCTTTATTTTTGAAGGGTGTGTCACAGAAGAAGGAGTTGCCGCCCTGGGCATAAAGGTTGCCCCAGAACTCGTTTTTTACAACGGTGTCCGGGTCACTGAAGCGGGTGTTCTGGCTGATGACGAGAGACGGGATAAGCAAGGCCGCCAGTGCGACCAAAACAACGTTTTTAGTTTTCATAGGCCATTTATACCTCTCAGCGCGTGACAGCGCCTTTGCTGATCGGGCCAGGAAAGGAAGTGGTTAGATCTGGCCGGTCAGAAAAATGACGGTTTATTCATTTATAATTGAGAAGTATGACACAGAGGCTCCAAAGGGAGAGAGCCTCTGTGTGGCTATTTGTTGCATTATGTTAACTGGTTAACACTTCACTTCTTTCGGTTGCGCAGATTCTGGTAACCCGTTCTCAAATCTTCGCCCAGCTTATGAGCGGTCTCGCGAGCCTCTTTTGATGCATCTTCGGCGTCGTGAAGGATGTGATCGAGTTTGCTCCGAAACCGTTCCCAGTCCTTCTCCAGATCGTCCCACTCGTCTTTCACGTCCTCATGGGCCAGATGCATCTGAACCCGTGCTTCGTCACGGTACTGTTTAATCTTTTCGGACAGTTTTTTCAGTTCGTCCTGGAAGCTCATATCACGCACCTCCTTTAACAGTTAACAACTATACGATGCTACTGAATATCGAAAACTGTCAAGCCGGATGACGGCCATTTCGCGGAGTCAGGCGGGTCTTGCAAGCAAGGTGATCAGGTCTTGCAGGTAATGCCAGGGGGAGAGCGTATCAAAGCCTTTGGCGGCCCTGTCGGTGGTGCTGCATAGTTCCAGTGCGGTATTGAGCTGGTGGCGGTTCAGGCGTCTCGCCGCTTGTTCAACGGCCTTTGCGCGCTGGGGCTGGAACACGCCGCGCTTCTTGAGGAAGCCGGCAGTATTCTCCCGTTTGGCCGCGGCGATATTCAGCTCCATGGTGAGGTTCAGGTCCCGTGTCAGCACCGCCAGCAATCCCAGCGGGTTCTCGCCTTCCTGCTGCAGTACCCCGACGATTTTGCGAGCGTGGGCGGCCCGGCCCGCGAGGAGTTCTGTCACCAGCTCAAAACCGTTGAAGCGGGAGCTGTCCTGAACAGCCTGTTCGACGGTGTCTTCGTCGATGGTGGCGCCGGTGCCCAATAACGCCAGGCGATCCAGTTCCTGACTTGCCGCCAGGAGGTTGCCCTCGAGGCGTTCCGCCAGGATGTCCAGTGCGCCGCGGGTAAGGCTGAGGCCATGGTTGCGAGCCCGCTGTTGCAGCCAACCCGGGAATTTATCAGTATCAATGGGCCATACCGGCACGTGTACGCCTTTGTCCTGCAATTCCTTGTACCACTTCCGGCGGGTTTCGGCGGCATCCAGCCGTGCGCTGATCAGTAGCAGCACAATGTCGTCAGGAGGATTCTGCAGTACGCTTTCAAGAACGGCGCGGCCATCACCCAATTTGCCGGTAGGCAGGTGTATTTCGATACGGCGTTTTTCGGCAAACAGCGATAGCGCACCAAACTCCTCGCCCACGCGGTTCCAGTCCAGCTGCTGGTCGGCGTGGAAGGTTACCCGGTCCTGATAGCCCGCTTCCCGCGCAGTCTTCCGGATCTGGTCGCAGCATTCCTGAACCAGTAGGGGCTCATCGCCTGACACCAGGTAGACAGGTGACAAGCCTTTCTGGAGAAGCTGGGGTAGCTGGTGGGCCTGGGTCTTCATGGTTGGCCACTGTCTTGATCGCGGGTCTGTTCCGCTTCCTGTTTCAGCCGGTCTATGCGATCCCGGTCAAGGGGCGCCAGGCGAAAGATAATTTGCTGGGCCAGTCGGTCATAGAGTTGCTCCTGGAGGGCTTCCTCTTCCCGTTGCTTGGCCAGCACATTGGATTCGTCGTAGCGATAGGTTTCACTGCTATTCAAGTCGGTTGGGGCGATCAGAGGAACCTTGTCGGCGGTCAAAACCTCAATATCGACCGTTTGCCGCAACGTATACTCGGCAGCCGCGGCGCGCACGGTGATGGCGCTGGCACGACGTTCCCGGCGGAAATTGCTGATGCTGAGCACATAATCGGCTTTTTCGGAGGGCTGAAGGTCGATGTTGCCCAGAGACAGCTGTTCCTTCACCGAGCCACACAGCTTTTCTGGCACATCGCCGGAGCAATCAACAGCCAGCGGCTGCAATGCGGACGACACCGGCGGGGCGCCCCGTAGCTGAAACCCGCATCCTGACACCAGAAGTGACAGGGCGAGGCCAGCCGGAAGTATCTTGGGTAGGCTCGCCGGGAGGTTCATATCAGTTCGCCACCACGTTCACCAGTTTACCGGGCACAACGATGACCTTTCGCACGGTTTTGCCCTCGGTGAAACGGACAACGTTCTCATTCTCGAGTGCCAGAGCTTCCAGTGCGCTCTTCTCGATGTTCGCTGGGACGTCGGCTTTTGCCCTGACTTTGCCATTCACTTGCAGGACAACCTGAATCTCGCTGCGAACCATGGCGTCCTTGTCCGCCTCCGGCCAGGGCGCGTCAACCACAGGCTCATCGTGACCCAGTGCGTGCCACAACTGGTGACAGATATGGGGAACGATTGGAGACAGGACGAGTACCGCGGTATCCAGTGCTTCCTGGCGAACCGCCAGGCTCTGGGGCTCATTGTCAGTCAGTTTGCTGACATCATTGAGCAGTTCCATCACCGCTGCGATGGAGGTGTTGAACGTCAACCGTCGGCTGACATCGTCGCTCACCTTGGCAATAGTCTCATGGGTCTTGCGACGAAGATTGCGCTGACCTTCGCTGAGGCCGGTGGTATCCAGGGCAGGAACTATTCCGCTTTCAGTGTGCTCGCTGACCATACGCCACAGGCGCTTGAGGAAACGGTGGGCGCCCTCAACACCGCTGTCGGACCATTCCAGTGACTGCTCTGGAGGCGCCGCAAACATCATGAACAGACGCACGGTATCGGCACCGTGCTCATCGATAATAGCCTGGGGGTCAATGCCGTTGTTCTTGGACTTGGACATCTTGGTGACACCACCGGCCACCACCGGTTGTCCGTCGTCCTTGTGAACGGCGCGCACGACCTGACCCTTGTCGTCTTTCTCAGTAACGACATCCGCTGGCGAGATCCAGATTTTTGCACCGTTATCGTCTTCACGATAATAGGTTTCGGCCAGCACCATGCCCTGGCACAGAAGGCGGTTAAAGGGCTCGGAACTGTTGACCAGCCCCACATCCCGCAGCAGCTTATGGAAGAAGCGCGCATAAAGCAGGTGCAGAATGGCGTGCTCGATGCCGCCGATATATTGATCCACCGGCAGCCAGTAGTTGGCGGCAGCCGGGTCCAGCATGCCCTTGTCGTAGTTGGGGCTGCAGAAGCGGGCGTAGTACCAGGACGACTCCATAAAGGTGTCAAAGGTGTCTGTTTCCAGCGTGGCCGGTTGGCCTTCAAAGCTGGTCTTTGCCCATTCCGGATCTGCCTTGATGGGAGATTGGACGCCGTCCATCTCCACGTCTTCGGGCAGTGTGATCGGCAACTGATCGTCCGGTACCGGGCGTTCGGTGCCATCGTCCAGGGTCATCATCGGGATTGGAGCGCCCCAGTAGCGTTGGCGCGACACGCCCCAGTCCCGCAGGCGATAGTTGACCGTGCGCTTGCCAATACTGCTTTCTTCCAGATGATCGGCGATTGCGTCAAACGCCTCGGCACTGGTCAGGCCGTTGTACTTTCCAGAGGATACCAGAACACCTTTTTCGGTGAAGGCGCGCTCCTGAACATCGATTTCGCGGCTGTCTGTGGCGGCGATAACCTGCTTTATGGGCAGGCGATACTTGAGCGCGAACTCGTGGTCCCGGTCATCATGGCCGGGCACCGCCATCAATGCGCCAGTGCCATACTCCATGAGCACGAAGTTGGCGACGTAAACGGGAATCTCTTCCTGCGTCAGCGGATGAATGGCCTTGTAACCGGTATCGATGCCTTTCTTTTCCATGGTTGCCATATCGGCTTCGGCAACCTTGCTGTTACGGCATTGCTCGACAAATTCAGCAACCTCGCGATAGCGCTCGGAAGCGGCCTTGGCAATGGGGTGCTCGGCGGCCACGGCCATGTAAGTCACGCCCATGAGCGTGTCCGGGCGGGTGGTGTAGACGTCCAGCGCGTCCTCGCGGCCTTTGAGGGGGAAGGTCAGCTCGGTACCCACGGATTTGCCAATCCAGTTACGCTGCATGGTCTTGACCTGCTCAGGCCAGTCCTCCAGCTCGTCCAGATCATTCAGCAATTCTTCGGCGTAGTCGGTAATGCGGATAAACCACTGGGGAATCTTTTTCTGCTCGACCAACGCGCCGGAGCGCCAGCCGCGACCATCAACCACCTGTTCATTGGCCAGCACCGTCTGGTCGATTGGGTCCCAGTTGACGGTGGACATCTTCTTGTACACCAGGCCTTTTTCGTAAAGACGGGCGAAGAACCATTGCTCCCAGCGGTAATAATCCGGCTTGCACGTCGCCAGCTCGCGGTTCCAGTCGTAACCGAAGCCCAATTGCTTGAGCTGGTTTTTCATGTAGGCAATATTGGCGTGGGTCCACTTCGCCGGCGCAGTCTTATTGGCAATGGCGGCGTTCTCAGCGGGCAGACCGAACGCGTCCCAGCCCATGGGCTGCATGACGTTCTTGCCCTGCATGCGCTGGTAACGGGAAATGACGTCGCCGATGGTGTAGTTGCGCACGTGCCCCATGTGCAGTTTGCCGCTGGGGTAGGGGAACATGGACAGGCAGTAGTATTTGGGTTTGCCCGGTTCTTCCTTCACCGTAAACGTGTTGTTTTCTTCCCAATAGGTACGGGCTTGTTGTTCAACATCGCGCGGATTGTATTGCTGGTCCATTCCTGCCATTACCAAAGTTACCCTTTATCAGACCGTATCAAAAAGATGTGCGAAGAGGCCGGACATTCTAACGCACACAAGGCTTAACAGGTAGTCTGCCAATTTGCCGATACTGTGCCATGCTTGGGGTGAAGGCGGGCAGGTGCGGCTGACTGGGACACGCCGTGAATACTTCCCTGTAGGCTCGTAAAAAACATCCCTGTTTTTTACGGTCCCAGTCAGCCGCACCTGCCCGCCCAGGCGCTTGGCGTAAGTTTGCAACTTGTTTTGGTATAGGGCGGAGTGGCTATGGCTGATCAGGGATGTCAAAAACAGGGATGTTTTTGTCAAGCGTACAGGGATGTATTCACAGCGTGCCCTGATCAGCCATAGCCACTCCGACCGTACACCATGAGGGAGCAGTCATGACCGAACCAGAACGCAATCATCTCTCAGGCAGGGCTCTCGAGGCCTACGACCGCATGCTGGAGCGGGTCCAGGCCCGGCTCAGTGATATGGAGAATACCACTCGCGATACCTTGAAAGACGAAATCGAGCGGGCGGTGGAGTTTGAGTATGAACTGGCAGAGATGACCCGCGAAGAAGCGGACCTGCTTGGCGCGTATCTGCAGCGGGACCTCGAACACCTGCTGCATTTTGTGGAAGAAACCGGCGAAGGTCTGAAGGAATGGTTGCAACTGGATATCTCACTGCTGGAGCACCAGTTGGCGGATATGCTGTTCTCGGTAGCGGATAAAACCCGACTGGATACGCTGGAGCTGAACCAGAAATTGGAAAACCACGAGCCCAGCCAGTATATCAGCGGCGAAGTGGCCACGGCCGGCATGTTCAAATGCCTGAACTGCAGCCACATGCGCTGCCTGACCGCAACCAGCCATCTGGAACCCTGTGACGCCTGCGGCTCCCACTACTACGAACGCGTCACCAGCCGCTGGCCAAGGAAGTCAGAATAAATACAGGCCGAGCAAAAGGCGTTAAGCACAAAACCGGAGCGGCCATGGGGTGGGGGCCCTTTTCTGCCAGAAAAAGGTGTCCGAGCAAAGCGAGTTCTTTTTCCAAAGAAAAGGGCCTCCACCCCGTGGCCAGGCACCAAAGTCCAGGCTACTCAGTTCCGGGGAATCACCCGCTCCCGAACAAACACAATAAGAATCGCCGCCAGCGTCAACACCGGCCAGGACCCGGATTGCATGTAGGGCGTATTGCCCTTCGCCGCATAGACCTCACCTGTCATCACCGCACGCTCAAACTGCGGGATGGTTTCGGTGATCTGGCCCTTCTCGTCAATAATGGCCGTTACACCATTATTCGTGCCCCTCAGCATATAACGACCGGTTTCCAGTGCCCGCATGCGGGCGATTTGTAGGTGTTGCAGCGGGCCAATGGAATCGCCAAACCAGCCATCGTTGCTGATGGTCAGCAGCATGCCACTGTTGCGGGCATTGGTGGCGACGAAGTCCGGGTAGGCCACTTCGTAGCAGATAAACGGCATGATCCTGATGCCATTGGCCTCAAGCGGCGACTGATTGGCAGGGCCGCGACTGAAACTGGACATGGGCAGGTCAAAAAAGCCGATCAGACCGCGAAGCCACTGCTGCAGCGGCACATACTCACCAAAAGGCACCAGCTTCTGCTTATGGTAGATGCCGCCGCCGCTACCGATGGCCATGATGCTGTTGTGGTACGTAAAGTCTTCAATGCGGTCACTGAAGCCGTACCAGGGGATGCCGGTAATCAGTGTGCTGCTCTCTCCCAGTTCCTCACCGATGTGGTCGATGATTTTGCCAGCCTGGTCCTGGGGAATCGGAATAGCGGTTTCCGGCCACAGAATCAGGTCGGTATCCCAGTGGTCTTCAGTCAGCTCCAGGTAAGCGACGATCTGGTCCCGGAGGAAGTCCGGGTCCCACTTGATTTGCTGGGGAATGTTGCCCTGCATCGCGACAAACGTGGTTGGTTCTGTCTGCAGGGTCGTCCATTGTGCTTGAGAAAAAGCCGGGCCGGTTACCCAGGGCAGCAGCGCCACGCCGGCGACGAGCGCCGTGCTGGCATGGCGGGCTTTCCGGACCAGCCACCAACAGCCTGGAATTGCGCAGCCGGTCACGGCCACCCAGAACGTAAGCCCGTGGACGCCCGTTAAGGGGGCGAAGCCGCCCAGAGGCCCATCAACGTGGGCGGTGCCCAGATACAGCCAGGGAAACCCTGTCAGTAGCCAGCCCCGGACCCAGTCACAGAGTATCCACACCGCCGGAAACAGGATCAGCCGCCTGACCGCGTTGTTTTTGGCAAGTTTTCCCCAGGCCCAGAACGCCAGACCATGGAAAAGAGCGAGTCCCGACACAAAAATGACGGTGAGTATGATCGCGAGTGGAACGGACGTGTTGCCGTGTTCACTGATGCTGATGTAGACCCAGCTTGCGCCCGTACCGAACAGCCCCAATCCGACCAGCCAGCCAGCCCGAAACAGCTTTTGCGGGGCGAGCGGCAGGCAGCAAAACAGTATCAGCGCGACCGACAACGGCCCCAGCCACCACCAGTTAAAGGGTGAAAAGGTGAGTGTTTGCAAGGCCCCGGCAACGAGCAGAGTGGCCGCTCGCAGCCAGGCGTGCTCGGACAGGGCGGATGTCAGTTCGGAGGTTCGGGCCGTTGTATTACTGGTCATCACCACGCGTTACCTGCAGCAGACGGATAACACGGTTATCGGCGTTGGCAATGGTGAACTGCAATCCGCCAAACTCAACCGACTCGCCCCGTCTGGGCAGATGGCCGAATTCCTTGAGTACAACGCCGCCAATGGTGTCGAACTCCTCTTCGTCCAGCTCGGTCTCGAAGAATTCGTTAAAGTCGTCGACGGGGGTGACTGCCTTCACGGCGTAAGTGCCATCGCCGCGGGCCTTGATGTGGGTTTCCTCGTCGAAGTCATGTTCGTCTTCGATTTCGCCCACGATCTGTTCCAGCACATCCTCAATGGTGATCAGGCCGGCAGTACCACCGTATTCGTCAACTACAATGGCCATGTGGTTGCGGGTTTCCTTGAACTCTTTTAATAGCTGGTTCAGGCGCTTGCTCTCCGGTACGAACGTGGGAGGGCGAAGAATCTCGCGGATGCGGGTCCAGTTGAGGTCGTTGTTCAGGGCCAGAGGGAGCAGGTCCTTGGCGAGCAGTACGCCAATGACATCGTCCTGGCTGTCGCCAATGACCGGGAAGCGGCTGTGGGCAGATGAAATGATTTCGCCCAGGAACTCTTTCGGGTCCTGGGATGCCTTGACGGTGACCATCTGGGAGCGGGGAATCATGATTTCATCCACCCGCATGTCGATCACCTGCATGGCACCTTCGATGATGCTCATGGCATCGGTATCGATGATTTCCTGGGACTCGGCGTCCCGCAGGATTTCCAGCACGTCCTCGACGGACTCAGGCCCGCTGGAGAAGGCCTGTGATATACGCTCCAGCCAGGACTTGTTGCTGCCCTGACTGCGACTCGACTGATCGTCGTTCATGAGTCTTTTTCCGTTTCCTCTGTCTCGTAAGGATTGCTGAACCCGAGCTGCGCAAGCAGCCGGATCTCGAGGGCTTCCATGACCTCGGCATCATTGTCTTCAATGTGGTCGTAGCCCTGAAGGTGCAGCATACCGTGCACCACCATATGGGCCCAGTGTTCCGTCAGTGTTTTATGCTGCTCGGCTGCTTCTTTTTCAACAACCGGGGCACAAATGATCAGATCACCGGCCAACGGAACCGTTATACCGGCTGGCGCCTCAAATGGGAAGGACAGTACATTGGTTGGCCCTGATTTCCCGCGATACTGGCTGTTCAGCTCGGCGCTCTCATCACTGGCAACGATACGGATCGTCACCTCGGATGGATTCTCACCCAACCATGCGGCCCGGGCCCAGCGCTCAAACTCGATGTCATCTGGCGCCTCGGGTACCTCGATGGCCCGCTGCAAGTCCACTGTCAGTTCACTCACTGGCCTGTGGCGCTCCCGTCGTCAAAGGAATCGTAAGCCTCGACAATCCGCTGCACCAATGGGTGACGCACCACATCGCGGGCCTCGAACCGTGTGAAGCCAATACCGGACACCTTGCTCAGCACACCGGCCGCATGGATCAGGCCGGAATTCTGCCCGCGGGGAAGATCCACCTGGGTGGTGTCACCGGTGATCACGGCAGTGGAACCAAACCCGATCCGTGTCAGGAACATCTTCATCTGTTCGCGGGTGGTATTCTGGCTCTCATCCAGAATGATGAACGAATTATTGAGCGTGCGGCCGCGCATGAAGGCTAGCGGCGCGATCTCAATCACGCTTTTTTCGATCAGCCGCGTCACATGATCAAAGCCCAGCATTTCGTAGAGGGCGTCGTAGAGGGGGCGCAGGTAAGGGTCCACCTTCTGGGCCAGGTCACCCGGCAGAAAGCCGAGCTTTTCGCCGGCTTCCACGGCCGGCCGGACCAGCAGTATGCGCTTCACCTGTTCGTCTTTCAGTGCCTCAACTGCGCACGCCACCGCCAGCCATGTCTTGCCGGTACCGGCGGGGCCAATGCCAAAATTCACATCGTGGGTACGGATGTTGTGCACGTATTTCTGCTGGTTCTCGCCTCTGGGCTTGGCCTGCAGTTTCGGGGTTTTGATGACGGTGACGGCGCCCTTGTATGGGACGTCATCTGGCAGCCGTTCGAATCCGGTCTCGCGGATAAACAAATGAACCATGTCCGGCGAGATATCATCGTTGGCTTCGGTTTCCCGATACAGGTGCCGGACAACTTCCGTAGCGGCTGCCACGTGTTCAGTTTCACCTTCCACCCGGAAATGATGGCCTCGGCGGCCAATCTTGACGTTCATGCGCCGCTCAATGTGCTTCAGGTGCTCATCAAACTGGCCGCAGAGGGTGGTCAGCCGGCGCTGGTCTACCGGGTGTAGGTCGAATTGTCGGTGATCGTTGGCGTTCAAAAGTGCTCCGTTTGTTTACTCCCGTGGATTCAGGGAGCGGGTATGTCATGAATTGTGCAATCGGGCGCTGGCCGGAGGACTATTCCAAAAAACGCCCGTGAATACGTCCATGTAGGGCTCGGTCGCGCCATCCCTGGCGCTCCACGTTTTTGGAATAGTCCTCCGGCCAGCGCCCTTATCCAACTATGTGCAGGCTCACTTGTTTAAATACAAGACCATTTGCACGCTGAAGACACGAGAAGAAGTTGCGGAGAGTGGTGGGGATCTCCTCCCAAAAATGTGCGGAGCCATGGATGGCGGAGCCCAAGCGCACATGGATGTGCTTGTAGCGTTTTTTGGGAGGAGGTCCCCACCACTCGCCATTCACCAAACCCGAGACGCGTGGGGCCCAGGTTTAATACATCCCGGAACCCACAGGAACCCCGCGAAGAGAATTAGGCAGAGCCTCCCGAATCTCCACATCAATAAAGTGCCCAACCACCTCCGGATTCTCATGCCGGAAGTTCACAATACGGTTGTTCTCGGTACGGCCCGCGTATTCACCGGGGTCCTTCTTGGACAAGCCTGTCACCAGAATACTCTGTGTCGTGCCCACCATCTTGCGACTGATGTCCATCACATTCTGGTTCAGCCGGTCCTGGAGAATGCTCAGGCGCTGTTTCTTCACCTCCAGTGACGTGTCATCCGGCAGGTCCGCCGCCGGAGTGCCGGGCCGGGCGCTGTAGATGAAGCTGAACGACATATCGAAGCCAATATCGTTGATCAGCTTCATAGTGTCCTCGAAATCCTTCTCGGTTTCCCCCGGGAAACCAATGATGAAATCCGAGGAGAAGCTGATGTCCGGGCGAATCTTGCGCAGGCGGCGAAGTTTGGACTTGTACTCCAGAGCTGTATGGCCGCGCTTCATGGCTGCCAGTATCCGATCTGAGCCACTTTGCACTGGCAAGTGCAGGTGGCTGACCAGCTCTGGTACCTGCTCATAGGCCTCGATCAGTGAGTCCGAAAACTCCACCGGGTGTGAGGTGGTATACCGGATACGGTCAATGCCGTCGATGGTGGCGATCAGGGTCACCAACTCCGCCATATCCATCACGTCACCATCGTGGGTCTCGCCACGGTAGGCGTTCACGTTCTGGCCCAGCAGGTTCACCTCACGTACGCCCTGGCTGGCCAGGTGGGCGACTTCCGCGATCACGTCGTCCACCGGACGACTGACTTCCTCGCCACGGGTGTAGGGCACCACGCAGAAGGTGCAGTATTTGCTGCAGCCTTCCATGATGGAAACAAACGCGGACGGGCCGTCTGCGCCGGGATCAGGCAGGTTGTCGAACTTCTCGATTTCCGGAAAGCTGACATCTACCACGCCAACACCATTACCCTTGGCGCGAACTTCGGTGATCATATCCGGCAGGCGATGCAGGGTTTGCGGCCCGAAGACCATGTCCACGTAGGGTGCCCGGTCGATGATAGCCTGGCCTTCCTGGCTGGCCACGCAACCGCCTACACCGATGATCAGGTCCGGTTTGCTGTTTTTCAGTTTCTTCCAGCGACCCAGCTGGTGGAACACTTTTTCCTGCGCTTTTTCGCGGATTGAGCAGGTGTTCAGCAACAGGATGTCGGCGTCGTCCGGCGAGTCGGTCATTTCGACGGTTTCGCCGGTGCGAAGCAGGTCTGCCATACGTGATGAGTCGTACTCGTTCATCTGGCAGCCATGGGTCTTGATGTACAGCTTCTTGGCCATGATTCTCAACGTGCTTGGTGTGTGATTTGCGCCGGGAGGTTGGGAGTGGCGCTTAAAAAAGTTAGCTGCACATTATAACGGGGTGATCAATCGGCAACCACCTTTGTCTCGGCAATCCTCTAAATCGCTTGTGGTAGTATTGGTTTTTCCAATTTTTTAGAACGCTCAAACAATCATGACTCCCGAACGCCTGGCCCGAATCAAACAAACCCTGGATACTCGCCAGCCCGATCTCAGCGTCCTAACCGACCAGGTCCACAAACCCCGCAATCTGTCGGCCATCATCCGCTCCTGCGATGCGTTTGGTCTTGCCAGCATGCACGTGGTCTGGCCGCGGGAAGGTTTCCGTGCCTTCCGAAAAACCGCCGGCGGCAGCTACAACTGGGTCACCACCCACACGCACCCGACAATGGATGAGGCGGTTTCGGAGCTGAAAGGGCAGGGGCACAAACTCTACGCCGCCCAGCTGTCGGACAGAGCGATTGATTACCGGGAAGCGGATTTCACCGTGCCCTGCACGGTGATCATGGGTAATGAAGTAGATGGTGTCAGCGACAGCGCTGCCGAACAGGCTGACGAGCACATTGTGATCCCCATGATGGGCATGGTGGAGTCCCTGAACGTGTCGTCCGCCTGTGCGATTATTCTGTCCGAAGCACAACGGCAGAGGAAACAGGCAGGCCTGTATGCCCACCAGAGGCTACCAGACGATGAATACAACCGTCTGCTGTTCTGCTGGTGCCAGCCGGTCGTAAAACGCTACTGCGACGACCGCAACCTGCCATACCCGCCTATAGACCCGGAAACCGGTGAATTAGTCGACGGCGTAGGCTGGATGCAGGAAGTCCGAAAGCTGCGAGCCAACCGTCCGAGGTGGACTGATAAAACAGAATCAGCCACCAACGAACCTCAATAAAAGGATTAACCACAGTCGATTGATCGGTCACGGTGTGGGGTAGCATTTTCCGCCGGAAAAAGGTGTCCGAGCGCAGCGAGTTCTTTTTCCAGAAGAAAATGCTACCCCATGGCGGGACCAGCCCCAAGAGTTCTAAGTCTAGAAGGTCAGCCCCCAAAGTCATCAGGTCAGTGAGCTGCTATTCCTCCCGGCCTTCAAGATAACGTTGCAGCTGCTCCCGCAACGCCTTAGGCAACCGCGTAATCGTCAATGCGTCGTTGTCACGGTCATAGTAAACCGCCTGATTCACCAGATCCGAAGAGAACGACACGCTCATACCACCACCTGAGCCCGCAATCCGAACCAGCTTCTTCACCTTACGGTGATCCGGATGCAACACCCCGCTTTCCGGCAGCTCGGCAGTCTCACTGGCAAACTCCTTGAAACGCTGAGGCTCGTTCTCATCCAGGTAGCCCGACAATGCCTCGATGGCCACCGGCTCGCCCAACGCATGCTGCTCCTTCGAGAACTCATAGGCTCGCGCCCGAATCTTGCCTGCCTCTTCCGGTTCGGATGATTTGGCAAAGGCTTCCACGGCATCCATGAACGTCAGCGTCTCTTTCTCCACATCCACCTGATTGGTGAAACCGCATAGCTTGATGAACAGGTCACCGCCTTCCCCGGAACCACGAGCGTGGACCAGCGTAAGATAGTTCTCGCCGGCGTTGTCACCCAGCCAGTCGTCCAATTCCACGCGCACCGCCAGATTCAGCCGCGACAGGCTCAGGATGTCCGTCGCGTCCAACGTTTGCTGGGCATCAAAACGCATGGCGCTGTCGTTTTCCAGGATAAACAGATAAACCACCTCCGCATCCGCGAGGGCTTCGTGGACAATCATCAGGTGCCCCTCAAATTCCTCCTGGGCGCTGTTCAGCAGTTCTTGCCATTGCCCAAAAAGACGGTCAGTCATCGACGCAAAGCTTTGCTTGTCCTCCCGGTAGTCCTTCAGCCAGCTGCTGAACGGACTTTCACCGATGTCCTCGGAAAAACGACCGTATTTCTTGCCGGGTTTGCTGTTGAACAGGCGCTTCATCTGCTTGTGAAGCGCCTCATAGTCGCCACCCGGCTCGGCCAACGCCTCGCCGGGACGAACCCGCGCCGGCTGTCCGGGCTGATACTGGCTGGCGAAGAGAGTGCGGAGCTGTTTGATGGCCATGGAGTCAAGAGTCCCTTGGTTAATAGAACGTGTAGGAGGCTGAGGGTAAACCTTCAGGGGTTGGGATTGTAATGGTTTTTATAGGGCTGTGGGATCAGCCCCAAAACGAAGAAGCCCCCAAGGCCTAAGACCATGGGGGCTATCCTCAAAGTCCCAAAAGCGAGGTTAAACCCGCTTATGCCGCATCAGGTCCTGAATCAGTGAAGTCACCGCTTCAGTGATCTCCTTGTCATCGTCTGCAGAAACAGACGCCGATGCCACATCCGCACCCAGGTTCACCGCAATGGCAATCAGGCCATGGGCACTGACCACCTGCGCTGCGCGCCGACGGTCTTCGGCATTGCCGGCATTGTCCTCGCTGAGGACAACGGAGGTCTTGCCCTGATCGAACAGCGCCCGTTCAACTGCCAGGGCCAGCGCCGTGGCCTGCTTGCCGTTACAGGCAATAATGGCAGGCTTCTGCGCCAGACGGCGCTCGCGCTCTTCGCTGGTCACCGGGTCCAGCGACTCAACCGTGCCTGCAGTGCCGGCAATCATACCCGCACCGATCGTCACGTTGGTCAGCCGATCAATCACAATGAAGCTGCCCGTGGCGTGGTTGCGCTGATAGGCATCAAACGCAATGGGCTGGCTCAGGGTCAGCTCACACAGTCCGATTTCGTTCAGCTGAAGCGCAGACGGGTTGTCGTTCTTCTCCAGCGTGTTGACGTCGGTCTGGTGATGAATCTTTTTGACGGTAGCCGAGGTAAACGTCGGGCCGAGCTTGATGTCGTAAAGGCGACCGGTTTCCAGCGGGCCGTCCGTCATCCAGACAATGTTGGCGGTGAAGCGGTTGCCCACTTCTGGCTCATCCTCAGCCTTGACCAGCATATCGCCTCGGCTGACATCGATTTCATCGGTGAGCGTCAGTGTGACCGCCTGGTCGATATAGGCTTCTTCCAGGTTGCCATCAAACGTCACAATGTCTTTGATTGCGCTGGTGCGTCGTGAAGGCAAGGCCATCACTTTGTCGCCGGGGCGCACAACACCAGAGGCTATGGTGCCGCAGAAACCGCGGAAGTTCAGGTTCGGGCGCGTCACGTACTGGACGGGGAAGCGGAAGTGCTCCAGATTTTTGTCGTGGGATACTTCCACCGTCTCCAGAATGTCCATCAGGGGCTGGCCGTCGAACCAGGGTGTGTTCTCACTCCTGTTAACGACGTTGTCGCCTTCGAGGGCAGACAATGGCACGAAGCGAATATCCTTCAGGCCAAGCTGATTGGCAAACGCCAGGTAGTCGTCCTTTATTTCATTGAAGCGTTCTTCGCTGAAATCAACCAGATCCATTTTGTTCACTGCGACCACGATGTGGCGAATGCCAAGCAGAGAGGCAATGTAAGAGTGGCGGCGGGTCTGGGTCAGAACGCCGTGGCGCGCATCGATCATCAGGATCGCAACTTGAGCCGTCGATGCCCCTGTCGCCATGTTGCGAGTGTACTGCTCGTGGCCGGGAGTGTCTGCGATGATGAACTTGCGCTTATCAGTTGAGAAAAAACGATAGGCAACATCAATAGTGATGCCTTGTTCCCGCTCGGCCTGCAGGCCATCGACCAGAAGGGCAAGGTCCAGCTTTTCGCCCGTTGTGCCCATCTTGGCGCTGTCACTTTTCAGGCTCGCCATATGATCTTCATAGATCATCTTGGTGTCGTGCAGCAGGCGACCAATAAGGGTGCTCTTTCCGTCGTCCACACTGCCGCAGGTGAGTAGGCGCAGCAGTTCCTTGTTTTCGTGTTGCTTCAGGTAGGCCTGAATATCTTCCGCAATCAGATCAGACTGGTGTGCCATCTTAGAAATACCCTTCCCGCTTTTTCTGTTCCATGGAGCCGGCCGAATCGTGGTCGATCACGCGGCCCTGACGTTCGGAGCTGGTTGCCAGCAACATCTCCTGGATGATCTCCGGCAGCGTGTCTGCCTCGGATTCGATGGCGCCGGTCAGTGGGTAACAGCCCAGGGTGCGGAAACGGATGGATTTCATCATCGGCTTTTCGCCTTCTTTCAAAGGCATGCGGTCGTCGTCCACCATGATCAGCGTGCCATCGCGTTCCACGACGGGCCGCTTGGCGGAGTAGTAAAGTGGCACGATTTCAATGTTTTCGAGGTAGATGTACTGCCAGATATCCAGCTCGGTCCAGTTGGACAGCGGGAATACCCGGATGCTCTCGCCTTTGTTGATCTTGCCGTTGTAGATGTTCCAGAGCTCAGGACGTTGGTTCTTTGGGTCCCAGCGGTGGTACTCGTCACGGAAGGAATAGACGCGCTCCTTGGCACGGGATTTTTCCTCGTCCCGGCGAGCGCCGCCGAAAGCAGCATCAAACTTGTACTTGTCCAGGGCCTGTTTGAGGGCCTGGGTTTTCATCACGTCGGTATGCTTGGCGCTGCCGTGAGTAAAGGGGCCGATGCCCTGTTTGATCCCGTCCTCGTTCTTGTGGACGATCAGGTCCAGGCCATACTCTTTTGCTTTGCGGTCCCGGAATTCAATCATCTGCTTGAACTTCCAGGTGGTGTCCACGTGTAAGAGCGGGAAGGGCAGCTTGCCGGGATGAAAGGCTTTGCGGGCCAGGTGCAGCATTACTGCGGAGTCTTTCCCGATGGAATAGAGCATGACCGGGTTGTCGAACTCGGCTGCAACTTCCCGGATGATGTGGATGCTTTCAGCTTCCAGCTGTTTGAGATGCGTCAGGTTGTAAGTGGTCATCGTGTCCTGTTACCGCTTTGCGTGCCTCCGGATTCGATAGAGGCTGGGCGTGTGAATGCCGCAATGATACCAGATCAGGCCATGGCATAAGAAGTCGGGTAACTAGAGTTTACTGCTATAACAATATAGCGGCAGGAAAGGCTGGAGGGTAAAACTTCCGAGTTAGTGCGACGAGGTGGAAAGCAGTTTGCTGACGTAGTTGTTCACGTAGTCGAAACCATTGCCTTCGAACTCCGAGAACTGGATACCGAGCTGGAACTGGTCGCGGGCAATTCGTCGCATGTGGACAATGTTGCCTCCGGCGATCACAGAAACGGGTTGGTTGGCAACAACCGGCACAGAGAATGTCGTTGTTACGGATATCCAGTTTCCGGGTGCCGGTGTTTTCTGGCCGGGAACCAGTTTTCTCACGGAGTCCTGATCACAGAGGACCATCAGGCCGGTTCGGGAAATGTTGGAGACTTTACAGGTAAGGCAGCTGCCGTCGGTTTTTTCAATCCGGGCTTCGGTAGCGACATCGACGCGTTGTTGGTTGCGTAGGTTTGGCTTGGCGGCAACTGGTTTCATAGTCACTCTTCTTGCATCTCTGGTTTCAAAGCAGGCAGCCTTACCCATCGTTCAATCCTTTATTATTTTTACTCGCTGCCTTCTTTCCAGGCACGCTTTCTATACACACGAGAAAGCCAGCCAATTGTCATAAATCTGCAATATGGCGAGTGCGAAAAACAGCAAGCGCTTGTTGTTTCGATCTTAACTTCCTGAAAGTCTAGTTGTTTGTTTGGTGATCAGCAAGTTGCCTGTCGCCAAAACTGTCAGATTTGTGAACTGAATGTGAGCGTGGTGTCACCAAAATCGATTCGGAGCGCTCGCGATCAGGCGGATACGACGGGCAGCTGTTACTTACGGTGTCGGATTGGCTGCGGTAAACTACGCACCAACATCCACCGGGGCCGCTAACGGCTCCACGATTTCGTGCAGGTTATGACAAACAAGATTTCATCCGTTCCCGCAGGCAGCGGAAAAGTGGGTTTTATCAGTCTTGGCTGCCCCAAGGCCCTGGTTGATTCCGAGCGCATCCTGACCCAGCTTCGGCTGGACGGCTACGATGTGGTACCGACCTATAACGACGCTGATATCGTCGTGGTGAACACCTGTGGCTTTATAGATGCCGCCAAGCAGGAGTCCCTAGATGCCATTGGTGAAGCAATCAATGAAAATGGCAAGGTCATCGTAACCGGTTGCATGGGTGTTGAAGCGGATAAGATACGTGACACTCACCCGGGTGTTCTCGCCGTGTCCGGCCCACACGCCTACGAAGAAGTTGTGGGAGCGGTGCACCAGTTCGTGCCGCCGAACAAGCAACACGATCCGTTTACGGACCTGGTGCCTCCTCAGGGCATCAAACTGACCCCCCGGCATTATGCATACCTGAAAATTTCCGAAGGCTGTAACCACCGATGCACCTTCTGCATCATCCCGTCCATGCGCGGCGACCTGGTCAGTCGCCCGATTGGTGACGTGATGGACGAGGCCAAGCGCCTGGTGGACGCTGGCGTAAAAGAGCTTCTGGTGATCTCCCAGGACACCTCTGCATACGGTGTCGACACCAAGTACCGTACCGGATTCTGGCAGGGCCGCCCGCTAAAGACCAAGATGCAGTCCCTGTGTGAGGCGTTGGGTGAAATGAGCGTTTGGGTGCGCCTGCATTACGTTTATCCCTATCCGCACGTGGACGATGTGATCCCGCTGATGGCGGAGGGCAAAATCCTGCCGTACCTGGATATCCCGTTCCAGCACGCCAGCCCGAAAGTGCTCAAGGCCATGAAACGCCCGGCCCACGACAGCAAGACGCTGGAACGCATTCGCAAGTGGCGTGACATCTGCCCGGAGCTCACCATCCGTTCCACCTTTATTGTCGGTTTCCCCGGCGAAACAGAGGAAGATTTCCAGTACCTGCTGGATTGGCTGGATGAGGCTCAGCTTGATCGTGTCGGAGCCTTCAAATACAGCCCGGTGGAAGGTGCGAGGGCGAACGAGATCGAAGGTGCCGTTCCGGAAGAGGTGAAGGAGGAGCGCTTGGCCCGGTTCATGGAAAAACAGGCTGAAATATCAGCGGCCCGATTGCAGGCCAAAATCGGCCAGACTATTGACGTTCTCATCGACGAAGTCGACGAAGAAGGCGCGATCGGCCGCTCCAAGGCGGATGCGCCGGAGATTGACGGCATGGTTTACCTCAACGACGAAACCGATCTTGTTCCGGGGCAGATTGTTCAGGCTGCGGTCGAGCATGCGGATGAGCATGATCTATGGGGTCGGCTTGTTCGGTAGCCTCCCACCGAGGCCTCCCCCATATCAAGCAGGCTAGGGCTGCAGCAAAAAGCAACACCCGTAGCCTGCAAAAACGCTGAGAAATCAGCCCCCAAGTTTCTTAACAAGAATCTCATTAAACAGCTTCGGATTACCCTGGCCCTTGGAGGCCTTCATCAGCGGCCCCATGAACCCGCCGAGCATCTTCTTCTGCTTCTTGGGGTCGGATTCCTGCTGATACTGGGCCACCTGATCCGGCATGGAGGCCAGAACCTCGTCCACCATCTTCTCAAGCTCGCCAGTGTCTGACACCTGCTTCAGGCCTTTGGCATCGATAATCGCATCCACGCTGTCATTTTCGCCGGCCCAGAGCGCCTCGAACACTTTCTTGGCACCCGCCGATGAAATCGTGTTGTCCGCGATGCGCACCACCAGATCCCCTAGCTGCTTGCCGGAAATCGGTGAGTCGGCCACAGATTTTTCCTCCGCATTCAGACGTGCGGAGAATTCGCCCTGAACCCAGTTGGAAGCCAACTTGGCGTCCTTCCCGCGATCAGCGGCGGCTTCGAAGAATGCGGCCAGTTTCGAGTCGCCAGCCAGTAGTCCAGCATCGTAGTCGTTCAGGCCGTACTGTTCCTTGAAGCGGGCCTTGCGGGCATCCGGCAGTTCCGGGAGGCTGTTGCGGGCTTCGTCGATAAAGGCATCGTCGATTTCCACCGGCAGCAGGTCCGGGCAGGGGAAGTAGCGGTAATCGTTGGCTTCTTCCTTGGTGCGCATAGAGCGGGACTCGTCCCGGTCGCCATTGTACAGGCGGGTTTCCTGAACAATGGTGCCACCGTCCTCGAGAATGTCCATCTGCCGCTCGACTTCGTGGGCAATGGCCTGCTCCATGAAGCGGAAGGAGTTCAGGTTCTTGGTTTCGGTACGGGTGCCCAGGGTATCGGAACCCTTGGGCTTGAGTGAGATGTTCACGTCAAAGCGCATGGAGCCCTGTGACATGTCACCGTCACAGATGCCCAGGGACGTGACAATGCCGTGGAGTTTCTTGGCAAAGGCGACAGCCTCATCGGCATTGGTCATGTCGGGTTCAGTGACCACCTCAATCAGAGGCGTGCCTGCACGGTTCAGGTCGATGCCCGTCATGCCGTGGAAATCCTCATGGAGAGATTTTCCGGCATCCTCTTCCAGGTGGGCATGGTGAATACGCACCCGCTTGGATTCGCCGCTGGCCAGATCGATATCCACATAGCCGGGGCCGACAATCGGGCGCTCCAGTTGTGTTGTTTGATAGCCCTTGGGAAGGTCCGGGTAGAAATAGTTCTTCCGTTCGAACACTGAGCGGCGTTCAATCTCGGCGTTGACCGCCAGGCCAAACATCACCGCGTAGCGGAATGCCTGCTCGTTCGGCACTGGCAGCGTGCCCGGCATGGCCAGGTCAACGGCATTGGCCTGGGTGTTGGGTTCGGCACCATAGGCGGTGCTGGAGCCGGAAAAAATCTTGGTTTTGGTGGCGAGCTGAACGTGAATCTCCAGCCCGATCACAATGTCCCATTGCATAGTCGTTCTCCTGTATCGGGCTTATTGCGGTTCGCGCTGGTGCCAGTCGGTCACCTGCTGAAATTGATGGGCGGCGTTCAGCAGGCGAGCTTCGGAGAAATAATCCCCAATAATCTGCAGGCCCACTGGAAGCCCGTCCACAAACCCGGCTGGAACGGACATGGCGGGGATGCCCGCCAGGTTGATGGCAATGGTAAACACGTCCTCCAGGTACATGGTCACCGGGTCGCTGGTTTTCTCGCCCTGGGTAAAGGCCGGGGAGGGCGTGGTCGGGCTCATCAGCACATCCACTTCCTTGAAGGCGTTAATAAAGTCCTGCTGGATCAGCCGGCGAACTTTCTGAGCCTTGAGGTAGTACGCATCGAAATAGCCGGCGGATAGCGCGTAGGTGCCCACCAGAATCCGCCGCTTGACCTCGGTGCCGAAACCTTCGGCCCGGGTGCGTGTGTACATGTCCAGCAGGTCTTTCGGGTCTTCGCAGCGGTAGCCATAACGGGCGCCGTCAAAACGGGACAAGTTGGCCGAGGCCTCGGCCGGGGCGATAACGTAGTAGGCCGCGATGGCGAGGTCAGCGTGGGGAAGGGACACTTCCTTTACCGTGGCGCCGAGCTTCTCGTACTCCCGGATAGCACCCCGAACTTGTTCTTCCATGGCGGCACTGAGGTTGCCAGCAAAGTATTCCTTCGGCAGCCCGATGCGTAACCCTGTCAACGGCTCGTTCAGCGTTGCGGTATAGTCCGGAACGTCACGGTCAATGGAGGTGGAGTCCTTGGGGTCAAAGCCCGCCATTACATTCAGCATCAGCGCATTGTCTTCGGCTGTGCGGGCCATGGTGCCACCCTGGTCCAGGCTCGAAGCAAAGGCAATCATGCCGTAACGGGACACGCGGCCATAGGTTGGTTTCAGCCCGGTCACGCCACACAGCGCGGCCGGTTGACGGATGGACCCGCCGGTATCCGTGGCTGTCGCCGCGGGCACCAGCCGCGCTGCAACCGCCGCCGCGGAGCCGCCGGAAGAACCACCCGGCACCCGCTTCTCGCCCTGGCTCAGACCCCAGGGGTTGGCAGTGGCGCCAAAATAGCTGGACTCGGTAGACGACCCCATGGCGAACTCGTCCATGTTGGTCTTACCCAGGCACACAGCGCCCGCCTTGCGGAAATTTTCCGTGACCGTTGCATCGTAGGGCGGCACAAAATTCGCCAGCATCTTCGAGCCACAGGTGGTCGCTACGCCATTGGTGCAGAATATGTCCTTGTGGGCGAAGGGCACGCCCGTCCAGGGTGTGGCCTTACCCGCTGCCCGTTGCTCGTCTGCCGCATGGGCGTCGGCCAGGGCCTGTTCTTCCGTAATGGTGATAAAGCTATTGAGCTGCTCGTCTTCCTTTTCAAGGCGGCCCAGGAACTGCCGGGTCAGCTCCACGCTGGAAATCTTGCCGCTTTCCAACTCTCGGGAAAGCTCTGCTACGGATTTGTTATGCATGATACGTCCTGTTTACGTCGCTGTTTGTCGGGTCACTCGATGCCCTTTATTCAATCACTCGGGGAACCAGATAGAGGCCATTCTCGGTAGCCGGCGCAATGGCCTGGAAAGCCTCCCGTTCATTGGTTTCCGTTACCTCATCCGGGCGCAGGCGCTGGACGGCATCCAGGGGGTGGGCCATGGGCGCCACCGAATCGGTATCCGCCGCGCTCAGCTGGTCCACCAGATCCAGGATATTGCCCAGATCCTTTTCCAGCGCTGAAACCTGCTCCTCGTCCACCCGAATGCGGGCGAGCACAGCGACTTTTTCAATGTCCTTGCGGGAAATGGTCACACTTCCTCCCATATATATGAAGTTTCAGTAACTTAAATGCGCGCTTTATATCAACTGAAGTTTGCACGGATGATGAGGGTGCTTGAGAGACAGCCTTCCAAAACTGTGCGGAGCCATGGATGGCGGAGCCCAAGCGCCACACGGACGTGCTTGAGCGTGTTTTGGAAGGCTGTCTCTCAAGCGCCCATGCACCCAAGTTCAAAAAGAAAGCGCTATGGTAACAGATTCAAACAATCGCGGGAGGGGCCAAAACAAAGGAGAAAAGCGCGAAAGGCGCCTCGGGAGCCCCGATGGTGCCTTGCCTGCGGGGGTGCTCACTGCTAAAGTTGCCGCATCATTTTTGCGACTGCAACTCTCAGGTTGAAACTACACGAATGTTGATCAAAAGACTCCGAGGTTTATTTTCCAGCGACCTGTCCATCGACCTGGGCACCGCCAACACCCTTATATACGTGCGCGAACGCGGTATCGTACTCAACGAGCCCTCCGTTGTAGCCATCCGCACCGCTGGCTCACAGAAAATGGTCGCAGCCGTCGGCGCCGAAGCCAAACGCATGCTTGGCCGCACACCAGGAAACATCACCGCCATCCGCCCGATGAAAGACGGTGTGATCGCAGATTTCGTGGTTACCGAGAAAATGCTCCAGCACTTCATTCACAAGGTGCATGAGAACAGCTTTATCACCCCAAGCCCCCGCGTACTGGTTTGCGTTCCCAGCAAATCCACCCAGGTCGAGCGTAAGGCTATCCGTGAATCCGCCCTGGGCGCTGGTGCCAGGGAAGTGTTCCTGATTGAAGAGCCGATGGCGGCGGCCATTGGTGCTGGCCTGCCGGTGGAGGAAGCCAGCGGTTCCATGATTGTGGACATCGGCGGTGGCACCACCGAAATCGCTATCATCTCCCTGAATGGCATTGTGTACGCCGAGTCTGTTCGTACCGGTGGCGACAAGTTCGATGAAGCGATCGTTACCTACGTTCGTCGCAACTACGGCAGCCTGATCGGTGACTCCACTGCGGAGCGCATCAAACACGAAATTGGCTGCGCCTATGAGGGGCTGGATATCCGCGAGATCGACGTTCGCGGCCGCAACCTGGCAGAGGGCGTGCCCCGGGCGTTTACCCTGAACAGCGAGGAAATCCTCGACGCTCTCCAGGAATCCCTGGCTCAGATCGTCCAGACGGTGAAAAGCGCCCTGGAACAGTCGCCGCCGGAGTTGGCCTCTGATATCGCCGAGCGTGGCATTGTGCTTACGGGTGGTGGTGCGTTGCTGCGCGGTTTGGATAAACTGATCAGCGAGGAAACCGGCCTGCCGGTGATTATTGCGGAAGACCCGCTGACCTGTGTCGCCCGTGGTGGCGGCAAGGCGCTGGAAGTGATTGATCGTGGCGGAATCGGAATGTTCTCCCAGGAGGGCTGACCTTGACTCCGGCTTTACGCCCCGACATTGCCTTTACCCGGCCGCCGCTCGTGAATGATCACGGCGGCGGTTGTCGTATGGACACCTGCATGGAGTGCGGGAGGGTGAGCTATTAAAACCATCTTTGTCCAAGGCCCCGTTCCCGGTTTCAGGCTGCTACTGGTTATTGTGCTCTCAGCGATACTGATTGTTGCGGATGCCCGCTTCGATCAGGTAACGCCGGTTCGCAGCGCGATCGGTACCGGCCTTGCCCCGGTTCACTGGCTTGGCAATGCACCCTCCGAATTCAGCGACTGGGTCGCCAGCCTGTTTACCACCCGTGAAGACCTCCAGGAAGAAAACGAAGCTCTGCGTGCTCGTTTGCTGATACTGGAGCGCCGGGCGCTCAAGTATGCCGCCCTGGCCTCAGAAAACAA
This sequence comes from Marinobacter sp. UBA3604, assembly GCF_002375325.1. Taxonomy (NCBI): domain Bacteria; kingdom Pseudomonadati; phylum Pseudomonadota; class Gammaproteobacteria; order Pseudomonadales; family Marinobacteraceae; genus Marinobacter; species Marinobacter sp. UBA3604. Next base: position 53,111 of record NZ_DFMB01000015.1, on the reverse strand, counting down.
CGAACTGCGCAAGCTGATGAACTCCTCAGAGGTCCTTGATGACCGGGTCATAGTTGGCGAAATAGTCGGTGTTTCACCGGACCCGTTCTCTCACGAAGTGGTGATCAACAAAGGCAGTCGCGACGGTGTTGTGGTCGGCCAGGCTATTCTGGATGCCAACGGCCTGATGGGGCAGGTCCAACAAACCAGCAGTTTTACCTCACGGGTTCTATTGGTATCGGACAGCAGCCACGCGGTGCCTGTGGAAGTGGTTCGCAACGGCTTGCGAGCTATCCTGCTTGGAAATGGGGACACCAGCACGCTTGAATTGGTGCATGTGCCGGATACCGCCGATATTCGCGAAGGGGATCTGTTGGTCAGCTCCGGGTTGGGGGGGCGTTTTCCCAAGGGCTACCCGGTAGCGGAAGTGGACCAGATTTCCAAGGAGCCGGGTGAACCGTTTGTGAAAATTCGTGCTACGCCAATGGCGGAACTGAACCGGAGTCGCCTGGTGTTGGTTGTGTTTTCACCGGAACAGGACGACGCCACGAATGACGCTGAAAGCTCGCCCGAAGGCTCCGATGCTGGATCACCAGAACAGGATGGGGTGCGCTAATGCTGTCGGTGATCAGTTATCCCGTTTTTGCCCTGAGCGTTTTGTTTGCCCTGGTGCTCAGCAGTTCGCTGTTTCCGCTGGGCTGGTTTGAGTTCCGGCCGGAATGGCTGGGCCTGATTGTGTTCTACTGGACATTCCGGGCACCGGCCCAGTTCGGCATCCTGTTGGCCTGGTGCCTCGGTCTGCTGCTGGACGTACTGGAAGCCACCCCGCTGGGCGTGAATGCCCTGGCCATGGGTGTTATTGCGTTCCTGGTACTGACCATTCACCAGCGGCTGCGTATGTACCCTTTGCCGCAGCAGTGCCTGATGGTGTTCCTGTTGTTGGGTATCAACCAGATGCTGGTGCATTTTATCAAGCAGACACTGGGAGCTGACAGCTCCGGTTTCAGCTACTTGTGGCCGGCGCTGACCAGTGCTCTGGTCTGGCCGGTGTTGTGTGTGTTGCTGGATAACCTGAATCGCAAGCTTGGCTAGGATTGGAGGGCGCTATGCAGTCTATTGTTCTTGCCTCAGCGTCTCCTCGAAGAGCCGAACTGTTAAGGCAGATCGGTCTGTCGTTCCTGGTTCAGCCGGCGGATATTGACGAAACGCCCGCGAGCAACGAGTCAGCCGAACACTATGTCGAACGCCTTGCCCGGGAAAAGGCTCTGGCGGGAAGTGCTTCCAAGCCTGGCTGCCTGGTGATTGGTTCGGACACCTCGGTTGTACTGGAGGGCCGGATCCTGGGCAAGCCAGACACCACCGGCGATGCGACCGTTATGTTACAGGCGCTCTCGGGAACCACCCATCAGGTCATGACCGGTGTTGCTGTGGTTCACAAGGGTATTTGTGAGTCGCGCCTGGTGATAGCGAATGTTCGTTTCCGCGAGCTGCTGGCGGCGGAAATCGCTGCCTATGTGGCAACTGGTGAGCCCATGGATAAAGCGGGCGGCTATGGCATTCAGGGGCGGGGTGGTATTTTTGTAGAGGAACTCCGAGGCAGTTACAGCGCCGTAGTGGGACTGCCCCTGCAGGAAACCGCAGCATTACTGGCCGGTGCCGGATACCCGGTATGGGAAACCTGGAACAGCAGGCAGGAGAGCCGCAATGAGTGAAGAAATACTGATCAATGTGACCCCGGTGGAAACCCGGGTGGCGCTCGTGGAGAACGGTATGCTCCAGGAGGCCTACATTGAGCGCACCAGCCGCAAGGGCATCGTGGGCAACATTTACAAGGGCAAGGTGGTTCGTGTATTGCCCGGCATGGAGGCGGCATTTGTAGACATCGGCCTGGAACGTGCGGCGTTTATTCATGCCTCTGATGTCGTCACCAGTCAGCAGCCGGCCAGCGAAGCCCCCGAGACACCGAAAACGGTTCCGGATATCCGCACCCTGCTCCGAGAAGGGCAGTCCCTCGTGGTTCAGGTCACCAAGGACCCCATTGGAACCAAGGGTGCACGGCTGACCACCCAGCTATCCATCCCCTCGCGCTATCTGGTATTCATGCCTGGCGTCCGTCATGTTGGTATTTCCCAGCGAATTGAAGATGAGACCGAACGTTCACGGTTGAAGTCACTGGTTGAAGAGGGTGCTGCCGCAGAACCGGACATCTCTGGCGGCTACATTATTCGCACCGCTGCAGAGGCTGCCTCGGAAGATGACCTGATCGGCGATATGACCTACCTGCACCGTCTGAACCAGGCCATTGAGGAGCGCATTACCCGAAGTCAGGCGCCTTCGGTGGTGTATCAGGATCTTCCCCTGTTTATCCGCACCATTCGCGACCTGATTCGTCCACAGACTGAGAAGGTGCGCATCGATAGTCGGGAAAGCCACCAGCGGGTGATGGAGTTTGTTGAGGAGTTTGTGACCGAGTTTTCCGACAAGGTCGAGTATTACCCGGGCGAACGTCCCATTTTTGACCTGTATTCCGTTGAGGATGAAATTCAGAAAGCCCTCAGTCGCAAGGTCCAGCTCAAATCCGGTGGCTACGTGATCATCGACCAGACCGAAGCGATGACCACGATCGATATCAACACCGGCGCGTTTGTGGGGCACCGCAATCTGGAAGAAACCATTTTCAAGACCAACCTCGAGGCGGCCCGTGCCATTAGTCGCCAGCTCAGGTTAAGGAATCTCGGTGGTATTATCATCATCGATTTCATCGATATGGAGGATTCCGAGCACCAGCGCCAGGTCCACCGAATGCTGGAGAAAATGCTGGAGCGGGATCACGCCAAAACGAAGATTACCGGGGTTTCCGAGCTCGGATTGGTGGAAATGACCCGTAAGCGCACCACCGAAAGCCTTGGTCAGATTTTATGTGAGCCTTGCCCCATCTGTGATGGACGCGGCTTTCTCAAGACCAGCGAAACGGTCTGTTATGAAGTATTCCGTGAAATTCTCAGGGTCAATCGCGCCTATGACGCGGAAAGCTATCTGGTGATGGCGTCCCAGAGCGTGGTGGATCGGCTGTTGGATGAAGAGTCCGACAACGTGGCAGACCTTGAGACGTTTATCAGCAAAACCATCCGTTTTCAGGTTGAGCCATTCTACAGTCAGGAGCAGTATGATGTGGTACTGCTGTAACGCCGGCCCGGCAGGCATTGGTTAGGCGTGGCGATTACCCCTGATGGCATCCAGTGTGGCTGATCAAACTCTGAAACATCTGTTACTTCGAATCGTCTCGGGCGCCGCCAGTCTGATCTGGTGGTTGTTGCTGGCGGTCGTCGTCCTGCTTGCACTTTATGCCGGAATAGGGCGCCAGGTTACTCAGAACATCAACGAATATCGCTCTTCGATTGAACAACGGTTGTCGTCTGAGCTGGGCCAGCCGGTCAGTATTGGTTCGCTTTCCTCTAGCTGGAACTGGCTGGATCCAACCATTGTCGCCCGCGATATCGTGGTCGTCTCCGAAAACGACCGTAGTGACGTTGCCGGGTCACTGAAGAGCGTCCGCATTGGCCTCGATTTTCTCGCCTCGCTCATGCGCCTGCGTATTGTGTTCGCTGATTTTGACGCCGATGGGCTGGAACTGACGATCAACCAGACTCCGAGGGGGGCGGTGACCGTCGAAGGTGTCGATATTCCCGATCCCGTGGCAAGCGACCTTGAACTCTGGCTGGATATTGCCGGCGAATGGCTGTCCGACCCTTCCGTCAAGATTACACGCCTGGACCTTGGTATTCGCGACGCCAATGGCACCCTGCGGCATGTAGAGGTGCCCCAGTTGGACCTGATCTACCGGCGCGGGCTGTTTCATGCATCAGGCCGTGCCATGCGGCCGGGAACGACCGAACAACTGGCCAGCTTCGAGCTGGTTGGTCGGCACTTCTTCCGTGGTGACTTCACGGGGCAGGTTTATGCAGATATTAACTCCGGCCGGTTGTTTGATGGACTCGCAGAGGATTACGCCTGGCGGAACATTCGGGCGGAAGGTTTTGATCTCGGAGGTCAGGTCTGGATGACGTTTCGGGATGGGCACATCGAGCAAGTCAGTGGCAACCTGGAAACACCGTATCTGCAACTCGGTGTCGGTCTCCAATCCCTGGCCCCACTAGAGAACATCAGGGCGAAATTTGGTTGGCGCAGGCACGACACGTTGGGCGAGCGTGAGCCAGAAGCGGCGGCTAAGCCCTGGTACGCCACCGGTGAGTTTCACGTAAAGGAACTTGAGTGGGAGTGGAACGGCAATACGGTTTCTCCGTTCAGCCTCCGGTTCAGTCATCGCGACGGGGGCCGAAGATTGATCGCTGATGCGCTTCCACTCCAACCCCTTAGACGGTTGGTCGCAGGCATGAACCTGTTGCCAGGCAGGGCTGAAAGGGCCCTTGAGAACTATCGCCCCACCGGCCGCCTGGACCGGGTGATGCTTAACCTGCCCACGGATGATAGCGGTGGCTTTGAGCTGACGGCAGCGTTGAACAATCTTGGCGTCAGGGCCCATGACGGTGCGCCGGGTGTGTCTGGTCTTGATGGTAGCCTGGTTATTGACCGGGAAGGCGGTTTCGTCAGAGTGAACAGCGAGGGGCTGTCACTCGGTTTTCCGGAGCTGTTCCGGGGGTTCTGGAGCCTCCGCGACGTCCGCGCAGGTGTGGCCTGGCGTTTTGAGGGAGGGGTAACCCGCGTATACGCGGATGATATCCGTATGGTTTATGGTGCCAACACCCGGCTGACGGGTGCCTTTGACCTGCGGATGGATCTGGGCGGGGAGGACAATTTGGGGCTGAGGGTCGGTGTGCGGGATGGTACGGCCGATATGCTTGCCGACTTCGTGCCAATGAAGGTTGTCGACCCTGACCTCTACCAATGGCTGACGACGTCGATCACCAAGGCCGATATTTCCAGCGGTGAGTTTTACGGTCATGGCCAGATTGATCGTGACGCCCCGGAAAATTCTTTCTCGTCCTCAATGGTTTACCGATTCGAAGAAGCCAGTATCCGCTACGACGAGCGATGGCCCGAGGTGGCGGATGCCAGTGGTGAAGTCTTTATTCAGGATGGTCGCACCCGGGTCGACATCCGCGCAGGACGAACGGGAGGGCTGGAACTGGAGCCCGGCGAGGTGAGGGTTGTCCCGGAGGGTGAGGACATTCAGGTGTACGTCGATGCGTCAGCCCCGGTTCCCGGGTCAGCGTTGGCTTTCTGGATGGACAACAGCCCCCTGGGTGAGCTGGCGGGAGAAGCAGGGCGGAGCATCGTCCTGGATGGCGATTTCCACCTGGATCTCGGGCTTGGTTTGCCTTTGATATCCGATGCGCCGCCCACCATCAACGCCAGCGTCAGAGCCGATTCCGGTACCCTGACTTATCCCGAAGCCGATCTGCAGTGGACCCAGGTCAATGGGGAACTGGGGTTTAACAGCGATGAGGGATTTTCCGAGAACCCCCTGCAAGCTCGGTTTATGGGAGCTCCGGTCACGGTTCTGATGCGGCGGAGTGAGAACGGTCAATCGCTCAATATCCGTCAATATGGTCGCCTTGACGTTCGCCAGCTCCTGGATCGAACTGAGTTGCCGGAGGGCATGGACATGGGGCTCAGTGGCGACATTGGCTACCAGGCAACGTTGGACGTCTCAACGGACACCGCTTCTGCCGTTACGCTGTATTCGGATCTGGCCGGGCTCTCGGTTGACTGGCCTGAACCGCTGGCAAAAGACATTGATGATGAAGCGCCCCTGAGGGTAACAGTCACGCCCCGACAAGAGTCCGGCGTTGATATGTCAGTCGACTGGCAAGATCGCGCCAACCTGGATATGACCTGGGAGTCGGGAATGGTAGACGTTGCCCTGAACGAACTGTTTCTGGGCGACCGCCAACTGACTGATATTACGGTGTCTGCGCGGCAAAGTGACAGTGAGTGGTTGATCACTACCGACTCGGAATGGGCGTCAGGCCATGTGCTCTGGCCCCAGGACGATCGACCGGTCAGCGTCGACTTTGAGCGCCTGATGCTCTCCAGGGGCAATAGTGAGTCGGGCGATGAACAGGAGCCCGAACAGCAGGCACAGACATTCCGTGACCTGGGCCTCGGCAACTGGCCGGACGTGGATGTCCATATTGCCGATCTCAACATGGATGGGGAAAACGCCGGTAGCTGGTCGTTCCAACTGAGGCCCGAAGCCACACAACTGCTAGTACAGGACATTGTTGGCACTCTCAAATCCCTGACCCTGACGGGAGAGCTGGCCTGGAGCATCGCAGCCGGGCGGGAAATCACCCGTTTTACCGGTGATATCAACGGTAAGTCGCTGGCGGACCTGGACACCTTGGTTGGCGCTGAGATTCCCTTCCGCAGCAAGAACACGGCCGTTAAGCTTGATGTTGACTGGCCCGGCCGCCCGGATCAGTTTGATGTTTCGGGCCTTAGTGGCTCGGTCAGTGTGCGTTTTGATGACGGTGTCATCCTTGAGGGCAACAATACGGCTCAGCTGTTCCGGGTGTTCAACCTGCTCAATGCTGACACGCTCTGGCGACGCCTCAAGCTCGATTTCTCCGATCTGTACGAAGCGGGTGTCGCCTTCGATGCCATCTCCGGCAAGGCCAGCATGATTAACGGCCTGCTGACGTTGGATCCAGAGCTGCAGGTGGTAGGGCCTTCCGGCGCGTTCAAGCTGACGGGCACCTCCAACATGATTGAGGAAACCCTCGACATGAGAATGGTGGTGGTGTTGCCACTGACTCAGAACCTGCCCCTCGCCGCTCTGTTGATGGGGGCCGGTGCTCCGATTGGCGGTGCGTTGTTTGTCCTCGACAAAGTGTTGGGCGACCCATTGAGCAAACTCACCAGTGCAACCTATAGTGTAAGTGGAAGCTGGGACGAACCAGACGTTCGACTGAGGCGGGTATTCGATACCGGCAATTGATGGTTTTGGCAGGAGGGCCACGATGTCAACGCAAAAAGACAACCCCGTCAAATGGCAGGCAAGTCGGGTGGCGGCGGTACAGATGGTCAGTACTCATGACATCGCCGCCAACCTCAACGAGGCAGCAAGGCTGCTGAAGGAGGCGGCTGACGCAGGCGCCAGCATTGCGGTGCTGCCCGAGAACTTTGCGGTACTGGCCACAAAACAGATGATCGGCTGCGGTCGACGGGAAGCAGAACCGGATAATGTGATTCGGCAATTCCTGGAGCAGCAAGCGGCCGAACTGGGTATCTGGGTGGTGGGAGGCTCTCTGCCCATTGCCTCCAGGCCGGACGGTTCCACCGTGACCGATCGGGTTCGTGCCTGCTGTTATGTCTATGACGACCGTGGCCGTGAGGTTGCCCGCTACGACAAGATCCATCTTTTTGACGCCACGGTGGAAGATGCCCAGGGGCAGTATCGCGAGTCGGATACCTTCGAGCCGGGTGAGGACGTGGTTGTGGTTGATACGCCGGCAGGGCGGCTCGGCATGGCCATCTGTTATGACCTGCGTTTCCCTGAGCTGTTCCGACAACTCCGGGAGCAGGACGCCGAATGGGTATCCCTGCCCAGTGCTTTTACCTGGCATACCGGTGACGCCCACTGGCATGCGCTGATACGTGCCCGTGCCATTGAAAATCAGGTCTGGCTGGTGGCGGCAGCCCAGGGCGGCCAGAACAGCGAGCGCCGGCGCACCTATGGGCACAGCGCGATCGTGGATCCCTGGGGCCGAATACTGTCCGAGATCGATGAAGGGCCGGGTGTCGTCGTTGGCGAGCTTGATCGCGAAACACTCAAGGACATCCGCACGCGGATGCCCGTCTGGGAGCACCGAAGACTTTAGTTTCCGGTGGCTTCCGCGTCGTCGATGCACTCCCTGAGGTAGCGAAACAGCTTTCGTGGCTGGCCGGTATTCTTTTCTTTCTGTACGTCCCGGCGAGCGTTGCGCGCGAGGTTGCGCAAATGCTGTATATCCGCCGTTGCGCAGTAGTTCAGGAATTCGCCGACGGCCGGGTCGCCTTCCTCAATCATCCGGTCACGCCAACGTTCAGCAAGGTGATGTCGGCGGGTGTGCTCTTCGCTCCCGGCATCGAAGGCGTCGATGGCTCGAGTCAGCCCTTCCGGGTCGTCTTCCTGGCGGATAATCTTGCCGATGTACTGCAGGTGGCGGCGACGGGCTTCGTTCTGGCGAATGCGACGGGATTCCTCGATGGCCGCCCGCAGGGTGTCGCTGATGGGCAGGGTATTGAGCTGATCGTTACTCAGATCCAGCATGCGCCTGCCAAGATCCTGCAACTGGTGCATTTCACGCTTGAGTTGGGATTTGCTCGGGCCGAGGTATTCCGGGGCGTCGTCTTGGGAGTCGTTCATTTTAAGTCCGTGTTGTCGGATACAGGTTATCCGTAGAATATCGTCGCCAGACCAAGGAAGGCCATAAAGCCGACCACATCCGTGACCGTTGTCAGTATAACGCTACCGGCCAGTGCCGGATCAATGTTGCGGGACTTCAGGAACAGAGGCAGCACGGTACCCACGAGGGCCGCAGCGATCAGGTTGATAATCAGCGCGGCGGCGATAATGGCGCCAATCATGATGTCGCTGAACCAGAGGGTTGCCGCTGATGCAACCACCACCGCCCACAGCAATCCGTTCAGGGCACCCGCAATAAATTCGCGGTTTAGCAGCCAACCCACGTTAGCGCCACTGATCTGTCCCACGGCCATGCCGCGGATGACCAGGGTAAGGGTCTGACTGCCGGCGATGCCGCCCATGGATGCCACGATGGGCATCAATACCGCCAGGGCCACAACCTTCTCGATGGTCGCCTCAAACAGCCCGATCACGGCCGAAGCGGTAAAGGCTGTGAGCAGGTTGATGCCCAGCCACACGGCCCTGCGCCGGGTGGTCTTCAGAATCGGCGCGAAGGTGTCTTCGTCTTCATCAAGGCCGGCCATGCTCATCAGGGAGTGGTCTGCGTCTTCGCGAATAACGTCAACCACGTCATCGATGGTGATTCGGCCCAGGAGTCGGCCTTCCTCACTGACCACGGGTGCTGAGATCAGGTCGTAACGTTCGAACAGGGTTGCCACCTTGGTGTCGGACAGCGTAACCGGTATCGGTTCGATGTCCGTGTCCATCACTTCCCGCACGGTTGCCGCCGGGTTGGATACGAGCATTTTGGTGATGGGCAACATGCCGATGAACTCGTCGCGCCGGCTGACCACGATAAGACTATCCGTCATCGGCGGCAGGTTGCGATGACGGCGCAGGTAGCGCAAAACCACGTCGATACTGATGTCCGGGCGCACCGTAATGGTGTCCGTGTTCATCAGGCCGCCGGCGGTATCTTCCGGGTAGGAGAGGACTTCCTCGACGCGTTGACGGTCCTGCTCGTCCATGGTGTCCAGGACTTCCTGGATGACCGTGTCGGGCAACTGCTGCAGTAAGTCGGCCAGATCGTCCGACTCGAAATCCTCGATGATGTCAGCGAGTTCCTGAGCGTTCAGCTGGCTCAGGAAGTAACCTCGGATATCGTCGTTCAGATACTGGAGAACTTCGCCTTCAAGCTGCTTGTCGACCAGGTTCCAGAGCAGGGCACGCTGGCGCGGTGGCGATGATTCCAGCAGGTGGGCGATGTCACTGGGGCTCAGGCCACCATTCAGGATGCGGGCAACCTGTTTCAGGGCGCCACTGTCCAGCGCTTCGCTCAGGGAGCGAAGGCGTTGGCGCGCTTGGCTTTTCTCCAGAATATCGGTCATGGATCACCCACGGTCAGAAAACCCTCGTATTATAGCGAAGTTAGGCAACATAGGTGAGGAAGAGTTGTAGGTGAATGCCGTAGACGGGCAAGGATGTCCAGTGTGGAGGTGGTTATTCGCCTTCCCCGAAGTAGTCGTTGATCAGCGTAACCAGCGCATCGACAGCTTCGGACTCATCCGGACCGTCTACAATCAGCTCTACCTCTGATCCCTGGCTGGCGGCGAGCATCATGACTGGCATGATGCTTTTGGCGTCCACCTGTCGCCCTTTGCGACTGATCTGAATGCTGCTGTCGAATTCAGATGCCTTGCCCACCAGTTTGGCTGCGGCCCGGGCATGGAGCCCAAGTTTGTTGATGATGGTAATGGGGCGGCGGATCATAGGCGGTTCAGCTTTCCCTGCTTTGCAGGTGGGGCAGTTCGGTGTGGCGAACCTGCACATTGCTGTATTTGCCCGAGAAATAGCGGCCGAGCTGATCGCAGATATAAACCGAGCGATGCTGGCCACCGGTGCAGCCGATGGATATGGTCATATAGCTGCGGTTGCTGTCTGAGAACGAGGGTAGCCAGTTTTCCAGGAATTGGGTCAGGTCCTCGACCATCTTACGGCTCAACGGTTCCTTTTCCAGGAAATCGATAACCGGCTGGTCGGTGCCCACAAACTGCCGAAGGCTGGTGTCCCAATAGGGATTGGGCAGACAGCGCACATCGAACACATAGTCCGAATCCAACGGTACACCGTGCTTGAACCCGAACGACTGGAACAGCAGCGCCAGTTCCTGGTGACGCCTGCCCGCAACCCGCTGCTTCACCATATCCCGGAGCTCATACATGGACAGCCCCGTGGTGTCGATGTAGAGGTCTGCCAGCTTGGAAAGCGGCTCCAGAAGCTTCTTTTCGTTACCGATGGCCTCCCTCAGGGAGGTCTTGTCATCACTCAGTGGATGCTTTCGGCGCGTGGCATGGAAGCGCTGCAGAAGAGACTGTTCATCGGCGTCGAGATAGATGATCTCGATGGTTACGCCAGTATCCTGAAGGCTGCGGTAGATATCCTCGAAGTTGCTCAATTCTCCGGAAAGGTTACGGGCATCGATGCTGACCGCCATCTTTCCCAGCCGGCTGGGAGAGTTCTGGTTGGTGGCTTCCTGCGTGAGGGGGAACAGGAGGCCAATGGGCAGGTTGTCAATGCAGTAAAAGCCCAGGTCTTCCAGAACATGTAACGCGGTACTTTTCCCGGAACCTGATCGGCCGCTGACGATGATCAGTTTCATAGCCCGTTCACCTTGGATGTGGAGTGGTTCAGCCTGTCTCGGCTGTCATCCGGCGATAGAGAGAGCCTGCATCAGTGCACTGACGCAGCTGGTCGCAGAATGCACGCTCGTTGAACTTTTCGGCAAGCTGGCTCAAAAGCTCAAGATGCTCGCTGGTGGCTTCCTTGGGGACAATCAAGGTGAAGACGAGGTCCACCGGCTGATTGTCGATAGCATCGAACGCAACGCCTTCTTCCAGGGTCAGCAATACGCCGACCACGTGATCCAGCCCTTCCAGCCTGCAATGGGGGATCGCGATGCCCTGTCCGATGCCTGTGCTCCCCAGTCGCTCCCGCGCGACCAGGTTGGTGAATATCTGGGTGTCGCTGAGCAAAGAGTCGTGCTGCTGGATCTGCTCGGCAATGGTTTCCATAACCCGCTTTTTGCTGGAGGCAGGCACCCGGCAAAGGGTTAGCTCCGGCGCGAGAATGTTCTCGATAGTCAGGGATGTGTCGGTCATGAATCGACTGCATTTCCGTAAAAAAAGGCTGCGGCACCTATTGCATGGTTAGCCAGTGCCGCAGCTCGATTAACTGTCATGCCGGGGCGTCGTCCTAGCGGGCGCCATTCCCGTGCATCCGGTCTACGTTCTTTTCCTTGTGCTTCAGAATCTGCCTGTCCAGCTTGTCTACCAGTCCATCAATGGCAGCGTACATATCGCTGTTTTCGGCCTTTGCGTGAATCTCACCACCTATCACGTGAAGCGTAGCTTCCGCCATCTGGCGCACTTTTTCCACCTCAAGGGTAACCTGGCAATTGCTGATATGGTCGAAGTGCCGCTCAAGCTTTTCAAATTTGCCTGATACGTAATCTTTCAGTGCGGGAGTCAGTTCTACGTGATGGCCTGAAATATTGAGTTGCATAGGCTTCTCCTGTTTTCAGCTTGCCGGCACCCGTTAGGATACCGGCTGTGTGCCACAGCGTTATGCTGCAGGCGGTATACTTTCAGGAAAGGGCTCTCCCCGTGAGGCCGGGAACAGACGCTTCCTACACCAATCGCTTTCGCTCGTTGGACGGAGGAATGTGCATTGCCTCGCGATACTTGGCCACGGTTCGTCTAGCCACCTTTATACCCTGGTCTCCTAGCATGGCTGCAATTTTGCTATCGCTCAATGGCTTTTTCGGAGTTTCCGTTGCAATCAGCTTCTTGATCATCGCGCGGATTGCCGTGGATGAGCACTCTCCACCTTCGTCGGTACTGACATGGCTCGAGAAAAAATACTTAAGTTCAAATATGCCCCGCGGTGTGTGCATGTATTTCTGGGTGGTGACCCTTGAAATGGTCGACTCGTGCATTTCCACCGCCTGGGCAATATCCGAGAGAATCAATGGTTTCATGGCTTCCTCGCCATGGTCCAGAAACCCCTGCTGGTGCTCGACAATGCGCGTGGCCACCTTGAGCAGGGTTTCGTTGCGGCTCTGCAGGCTCTTGATGAACCACTTTGCCTCCTGCAACTGGTCCCGCAGGTAGGTGTTGTCGGCGCTGCTGTCCGCACGCTTTATAAGAGAAGCATAGCTTGCATTCACACGAATGCGTGGTGCAATTTCAGGATTCAGTTCCACGCGCCAGCGCTCATTGTGCTTGCGCACGATCACATCCGGGATGACATAGTCCGGCTCGGCCTGGTCCAGGGTGTCGCCGGGGCGGGGGTTCAAACCGGTAATAAGTGCCAGGACATCCCGTAGCTGTTCTTCTTTCAGGCGGCTGCGGCGCAACAGCTGGGCGTAATCGCGGTTACCCAGCAGGTTTATGTAGTGGGTAATCACCAGTCGCGCCTGAGCCAGCCAGGGTGTTTCCGGGGGCAGTTGGTTCAGCTGGATCAGCAGGCATTCCTGCAGATCACGGGCGAACACGCCGGGTGGATCGAAGTGCTGCAGGCGATGAAGAACGGCTTCCACTTCGTCCAGTTCCAGCGGGTCTTCGTCGGATTCGTCCACCATGCCTGAATGAATTTCTTCAAGCGGAGAGGTCAGGTAGCCGTGGTTATCAACCGCATCCATCAGGGCATGGGCGATGGCCTGATCCCGCTCGCTCATGGGCGTCAGGTTCAGTTGCCATTCCAGGTGGTCCTGGAGCGTTTCGGTGGGGGAGTTACGGGTTTCGAAGTCGTGGTCGTTTTCGTCGTCGTTACGGGCTGCTGACGCGGGGGCTGACTGGTAAATGTCATCCCAGGCGGTGTCGACGGGAAGATCATCGGGAATGGTGTCGGGACTGTCCGTTTCTGATGACCAGTCAGGTCCATTTTCGGATTCGTCCCACTCAGTAGCAGTGTCTGAAGCGGTGTTGGATTCCTCGGTTGACGCTGTTTCAGACGACTCGTTGTCACTGTCCGTTGATTCCGGATTCTGGTTGTCGTCGTCTTCGGAGGTTTCCAGCATTGGGTTGGATTCCAATGCCTGCTGGATTTCCTGCTGGAGGTCCAGGGTGGAGAGCTGCAGAAGCCTGATAGCCTGTTGCAGCTGGGGCGTCATGGTCAGGCTTTGGCCCAGCTTTAACTGTAGTGAGGCTTTCATAACCATGGTTCAGGATCCGTCACTCGGTCTCTCTCTTCCGTCACTCAGGCTCTCTCTTTACGTCATCAGGGCGCTTTCTGGAGCCGGGGTTGCACAAAAACTCTTTGTATGCTGGCTACTTGCCGCACCAAGCAAGTTCTTTGCCGAGTCTACTACAGGCGAAACTCGTTGCCTAGATACACTTCCTTGACCTGTTGGTTGGCCAGTATATCGTCCGAATTACCAGAGGCAATGATGTGGCCGCCGCTGACAATGTACGCATTCTCGCAGATGTCGAGGGTTTCCCGCACGTTGTGGTCGGTGATCAGTACGCCGATACCCTTGTCCCGCAAGTGTCGGATGATCTGCTTGATGTCGCTCACGGAGATCGGGTCGACTCCGGCGAAGGGTTCGTCCAGCAGGATGAACGCCGGCTCCATCGCCAGCGCCCGGGCAATTTCCACCCGTCGTCGCTCGCCGCCTGACAGGGCCATGCCGACGCTATCGCGGATGTGGGTAATGTGAAACTCTTCAAGCAGTTCCTCTAACTTGGCCTCCCGGTCAGTGCGTTTGAGTTCGCGGCGGGTTTCCAGGATCGCCAGTATGTTGTCGCGTACGGTAAGCTTGCGGAACACGGATGCTTCCTGGGGCAGGTACCCGATTCCCTTGCGGGCACGACCATGCATGGGCAGCGGCGTTATGTCCTGATTGTCGATGGTGATTCGACCGTTGTCGGCGGGAACCAGGCCAACAATCATGTAGAAACACGTCGTTTTGCCCGCGCCATTGGGGCCGAGTAAGCCGACGATTTCGCCACTGCGAATTTCCAGGGAAACGTCGATGACGACCTTCTTCTGTTTGTAGCTTTTTGCGAGGTTACTGGCCCTGAGAACTGCCATCGATATCCTGTCCGTTAGGGTTGTTATCTGGATTGCTACCGGCGTTGCCGCGCGGCTGGATGACCATTTCGACGCGACCGCTGCCATCGCCCTGGTCAGCAGAGCCTTCTGCGGTCACCACGCGTTCGGCGCTGTCATAATGAATGACGTCACCCCGGAACAGGTTGCCGCCCTGTTCGATCACAGCTTCGCGCTGAAAGGTAACCCGGTTGTCGGAGGCGGACCAGGTGATCGTTAGCGCACGGGCGTCGGTTTCGCCCTGGCCTTCCATGGCAGGCTGGCGGTAGCGTGCCGGGGTACCGGTGGCTTCAATGCGGCTGACGCCATTCTCATCCCGGTGGAGTACAACTTTGTCCGCCATAAGGTTGGCATCGCCCTGGCTCATTTCAACCGAGCCGGTATAGGTTGCAATGCCCTGGCCTTCGTCGAGCCGCGCGTTGTCGGCATTGACCCTGATGGGTTGGTCAGACTCAAGATCAAAGGCCGCGGCGAACGGCATGCCCACGGTCATTGTCAGCGCCAGGACAATCGCTGAGACTGCCGGGCGCAATGCCACCGGTTGGTGCCTATTGCGGTGAGGGTTGGGCATGAATTTACTTGCCGGTCTCATAGCGTCCTTCCACGTCAGAGTCGAGTTCGAGGATTCGGTCATCAATCCAGGCCTTCATGCCGGTTGCGCGGGTCAGGCTGAACGAGTCGGTCAGTTCCACCGGGGCGTCTGTGTAAACAGTACGCTCTGTGTTATCCAGTGTCAGCGTTGACGTGGTTAATGTCAGGGGGCGCCCACCTTGGGCTTGCTGGGACACCCGAACATCCCCCGTCAAGTGGACCAGGTCGTCAGCTTCCATGAATTGGCCTTTGTTGGCCTGGACTTGCCAGGGTGCGTTGCCGGGGTCGCCGTAGAGCGTCGCATTCGGCGATTCCATAATGGTTTCGTTGCGGGCCTCGAATTGCTCGATACGTGGGCTTTCGAAGTGTGCGGTAAGCCGCCCGGTCTCGTCGAAAGACAGATAGCGACCATTGACCACGAAACCGTCTGGTTCCGATTCGCCTCTCAGCGCGGCGGCATCCACCGGCTCTGATGACTCGTCACTTTGCCAGAGCAGGAAAAACAGTGCCACTATCGTGACAGCCAGCCCCAGGGTTCGTACCCAGGGCCGGGTAAAGAGGGCTTCAGCGGCCATTCAGTCCTGCTCCAGGTAGGGTTGCAGGCTTGCGTTGAGCTGCCCGCAGGCGCAGAGCAGCAGTTCGCAGGCTTCACGGACCGCGCCGCTACCCCCTGCGGCCGACGTGCAAAAATCCGCGTGCTGGCGCACCAGCCAGTAGCCGTTGGGTACTGTTATGCCCAGTCCGGCGTAACGGATTGCGGGCAGGTCCGGCAGGTCATCACCCATGTAGGCAATCTGGTGTGGCGCGATCTCCAGCCGTGCCGCCAGTTCCCGCAGGGCGATTTTCTTGTCCTCTCGGCCTTGCATCAGGTGTGGGATGCCGAGGTCATTCATGCGTTTCTCTGTCAGCGGCGAGCGCCGTCCGGTAATGACGGCAACGTTGATGCCAGCAGCCATAACCTGTTTGATGCCCAGGCCGTCGAGAATGTTGAACCCTTTCATTTCATCGCCTGAAGCGCTGAACAGCAGCGTGCCGTCGGTCATGATGCCGTCCACATCCAGGGCCAGCAGGCGAATGGCAGCGGCTTTTTCAATCAGCTCCGCTGGCCATTGAGGGCGCAGAGTGTCGGCCATCAGATCACTCCCGCCCGCAACAGGTCGTGCATGTTGATAGCGCCGGTCAGTTTGCCGTCACGATTGATGACGGGCAGGGCGTTGATCTTCAGCTCTTCCATCATGTTCAGTGCCTCGGCGGCCAGTTGGTCATCGTGGATCACACGACCGTTGCGGGTCATGGCCTCGGCAATCGGCGTGTTGTGAATGTCCACGGAGCGGTCCAGGGTGCGGCGCAGGTCGCCGTCTGTAAATACACCGACCAGGTCGCCCTCGGCATTAATGACCGTCGTCATACCCAGCCCCTTGCGGGAAATCTCCAGCAATGCGCCGCTGAGGGTGGTGTCTTCCTGCACTCGGGGGATCTGGTCCCCAGTGTGCATAATATCGCTGACACGCAGCAGCAACCTGCGGCCCAGACTGCCACCGGGGTGTGAGAGCGCAAAGTCTTCGGTGCTGAACCCCCGGGCTTCAAGCAGTGCCACGGCCAGGGCATCGCCCATCACCAGAGTGGCCGTGGTGCTGGAGGTGGGGGCCAGGCCAAGAGGACAGGCCTCCTGGGCGACACTGATATCCAGGTTGGCAACGGCCTCCCGAGCCAGGGTGGAGTTCTCGTTGCCTGTCATGCTGATCAGCGGGGCTCCCATGCGCTTTATTAACGGCAAAATGGTCAGCACTTCGCTGGTGTTGCCGCTGTTGGAAATGCCCAGGACCACGTCCTGACTGGTGATCATGCCCAGGTCACCGTGGCTGGCCTCGCCCGGGTGTACGAAGAACGAGGGCGTTCCGGTGCTGGCGAGGGTGGCAGCGATCTTGTTGCCGATATGGCCGGATTTGCCCATGCCGGTCACGACAACACGCCCCTTGCACGCCATGATTACTTCGCAGGCGCGGACGAAACGGTCATCAATCCGGTCGGTCAGAGCGTGAATGGCCTCACGCTCGATCTCGATGGCTCGGAGGGCGGATTCTTTGAAGGTCTGGCTGGTTTCGGTGTTCATCTGGCTTCCGGGTTCGAAATGTTGATGCTTTCGTCGTGACAAAAGTATATCACTTCAAGGGCTTTGGCTGCCCTTCATGACAAGACGTTCAGCAAAACTGATCATTGACATCAGTTCATTTTGTGAAGGATGGATTGAGGTTCACGGCAGGTTGACATAATGTAGCGCACTCATTAAAGGCTGGGAATGCGGGTTCACCGACACTCAGGCGGTTTTGGAAGCAGGTATGGACACATCCCCCTACATTGAATTGAGAGACGTGGTTTTCAGTCGCGGGAATCGTCGTATTTTTGATGGCGTCAGCCTGGACATTCCCCGCAGCAAGATTACCGCCATCATGGGGCCGAGTGGCACTGGCAAGACTACCTTGTTGCGGCTGATCGGCGGCCAGCTGAAACCAGATTCGGGCAGCATATTCGTAGCGGGGGAGAACGTTCCTCAGCTCAAGCGCAAGGCGCTTTACCGTCTGCGGGAAAAGATGGGGATGCTGTTCCAGAGTGGAGCGCTGTTCACGGATCTCAGTGTCTTTGAAAACGTGGCGTTCCCGCTCAGGGTTCATACCACCTTGCCGGAGGACATGATCCGCGACATCGTTCTAATGAAGCTCGAAGCTGTGGGGCTTCGCGGAGCCCGGGATCTGATGCCGGCAGAGCTGTCAGGTGGTATGACCCGGCGCGTGGCCCTGGCCCGCAGCATCGCGATGGACCCGGAACTCATCATGTACGACGAGCCCTTTGCCGGCCAGGACCCGATTGCCATGGGCGTGCTGGTCAAGTTGATCCGGGATCTCAACAGTTCCATGGGCCTGACCAGCGTGCTTGTTTCCCATGACGTGCCGGAGTCCCTGAGCATCTGTCACTACGCCTGTATTGTTTCGGATGGCCGTATCATCGGTGACGGTACGCCCGAGGAGTTAAGGGCGCATCCATCGGAGCAGGTGCAGCAGTTCCTGCATGGTCATCCTGATGGGCCTGTGCCCTTTCATTATCCAGCTGCCGATGCGGGCCAGGACTGGGGCGTGAACGGGAGGAATGACTGATGGACAAGTTGGCGGCTTTCGGCCGATCGGGGCTGAACATGATTGCATCACTGGGCCGCTCCGGGCGTTTTCTCGCCGGTGCCCTGGGGGGTGTTCCGCGGCCATCGGTTGGCTTTCCGTTGCTGCTGAAGCAACTGTATTCAGTCGGCGTTCTTTCCCTGGCCATTATTGTGGTGTCCGGTCTGTTTATCGGGATGGTTCTCGGGCTGCAGGGGTATACCATCCTCAGTGACTACGGGTCCGAGGCTGCGATCGGGCAGATGATAGCCCTGACCCTGGTGCGGGAATTGGGCCCGGTGGTGACAGCGTTGCTGTTTGCCGGCCGAGCAGGCTCGGCACTGACGGCGGAAATCGGATTGATGAAAACCACCGAACAACTGTCCAGTATGGAAATGATGGGGGTTGATCCGCTCCGCCGGGTAATCGCCCCCAGGCTCTGGGCGGGTTTTATCTCGGTACCGATACTGGCGGCGGTATTTTCCATGGTGGGTATCTGGGGCGGCATGCTCGTGGGTGTGGAGTGGCTGGGCGTGTTCGAAGGCTCATTCTGGGGCAATATGCAGTCGTCCGTGAGTTTCACTACCGATGTCCTGAATGGCGTTCTCAAAAGCGTTGTCTTTGGGTTTGTCTGCACCTGGATTGCGGTCTACCAGGGATATGATTGTGTGCCCACCTCGGCCGGCATCAGCGCTGCAACCACCAAGACCGTGGTGTATTCGTCGCTGGCCGTACTCGGGCTGGATTTTGTGCTTACCGCCGTCATGTTTGGTGACTTCTGATCGCGGTATAATGGAACGTCAGGAAACAGGGGGCCGAAATGGCACAGAGAACAACCGAAGTGATTGTGGGGCTGTTCATGATCGCGGGCATCGCCGCCATGATGTTTCTGGCGTTGCAGGTCAGCGGGCTGACACCGAAAGCGCCGGAAAGCTCCTACACGCTCTACGCCAACTTCAACGATGCCGGCGGGCTGACGCCTCGCGCAAAGGTGTCCATGGCGGGAGTGACCGTTGGCAAAATCCGCGAAATAACCCTGAACCGGGAAACCTACCAGGCCCGGGTGGTTATTGATGTAAACGCCAGCGTGGACAATATTCCGGCGGACAGCTCAGCAGTAATACGTACATCCGGCCTGCTTGGCGAACAGTACATTGATATTTCAGTGGGTGGCGATATGGAATCCCTGGGTGACGGGGATACCTTCTATTCCACCCAATCCGCCATGAATCTTGAGCGGCTTATAACCAACTTTGCCTCTGGGCAGGCACAATGAAAGACAGTGGTTCACGGGAGACAACCATGGTTCAGATCAGACAAAGCCTGATGATCGTCGCGTTGCTGATGGTAGCGCTGGCAGCACCGGCCCACGCCGGTCCGGAGGAGGATCTCCGCGAGTATGTCGATAAGAACACCCAGCGCCTGGTCGACAAGCTGAATGAGGAAAAGGGCCTGTATGAAAAAGACCCTCAGGCGTTTTACCGGAGCATGGATCAGGAACTGAAGAACTTTGTTGATTTCCGCCGTATCGCCGCCCGTGTCATGGGCCGCTATGCGCGGCAGACGTCACCGGAACAACGGGATGAATTCGTGGAGAAATTCAAGCGCAGCCTGTTCGACAGCTACGCTCAGGCGCTGGTAAGTGCGGATGACTTCACCATTGAGGTGAAGGAAGCCACCATCAATCCGAATGACGACGGACGTGCCTCCGTACGCATGGAGGTGATCAGTGCCTCCGGCAACCGCTATCCGGTGACGTACTCCATGTATGAGGCGGAAGAAGGGCGCTGGATGATGGAAAACGTGATCGTCGAAGGCGTGAACATCGGTCTCGCTTTCCGTGACCGTTTCAGTCAGGAAATGGAGAAAAACGGCGGTGAGGTTCAGTCCGTTATCGACGGCTGGGGCGATGCGGTGGAGTCCCTGAAACTGGAAGGTGACGTCGACCAATCATGAGCGCGGATCAGCCTGTGGTGACTCTTGATGGCGACACGTTATTGGTGAGCGGCGCGGTTGATCCGCTCACCGTGATCTCCGTCAGGCAGGAAGGCGAGAAGTGGATACGGGCGAGCAAGGCGGATTTACAGGTGGACCTGTCCGCCATGGGCACCGCGCACAGCGTGGTGCTGTCTCTGCTGCTGTGTTGGCACCGCCTTGCAGTTGCCCACAGTCAGGCTCTGCGATTTACCGGCGTAAGTGAACGGCTGAACTCTTTGGCGGCCCTGAGCGGCCTTGATCGCCATTTGCCGGGTTTTTCCGCCCAGTCCTCTTCTGAAAACCTGCACCATAGCTGACCCGAATGCCATAATTGGTTACAATCTCGCCCCTGATTTAAAAACGCCCGAGGATTATTTATGGAAGCCACCGAAGTTGCCGAGTTGGTTAAAGAGGCGCTGCCCGGCTGTGAGGTCGAAGTGCAGGTCGATGGCAATCACTATCTTGTTGTTGTAGTGGGCGATGTATTCGAGGGTTTGCCAACCATCAAACGGCAGCAACTGATCAACAAGGCGCTGTTCCAGCACATTCTGGACGGTACCATTCATGCCCTGCACCCCAAGGCCTTTACACCGGCTGAATGGGCCGCGCGCCAGGGCTGACACGCCCGCAAACTACAGGACACCATTGTGGACAAACTTCTGATCAGAGGCCGCAAGCCTCTCGATGGCGAAATCCGGATTTCCGGCGCCAAGAACGCCGCCCTACCGATTCTGGCTGCCACCCTGTTGGCGGATGAGCCGGTGACCGTGGGCAACCTGCCGCACCTGAACGACATCACCACGATGATCGAGCTGCTGGGCCGCATGGGTGTGGAACTGATGATCGACGAAAAAATGAGCGTCGAAGTTCACGCCAACACCATCAAGCAGTTCCATGCGCCCTACGAGCTGGTGAAAACCATGCGGGCCTCGATCCTGGTGTTAGGGCCGTTGGTAGCGCACTTTGGTGAAGCGGAAGTGTCCCTGCCGGGTGGCTGTGCTATCGGTAGCCGGCCGGTGAACCTGCACATTCATGGCCTGGAACAGATGGGCGCCGACATCAAGGTCGAAAACGGTTATATCAAGGCAAAGACCAATGGCCGCCTGAAAGGCGCGCACATCTTCCTGGACACCGTGACCGTCACCGGTACGGAAAACCTGATGATGGCTGCCGCGTTGGCCGATGGTAAAACCATCCTGGAAAACGCTGCCCGGGAACCGGAAGTGGTGGATCTCGCTGAATGCCTGATCGCCATGGGTGCTGACATCAAGGGTCATGGCTCCGCAACGATTGAGATCAACGGTGTCGAGCGTTTGCATGGCTGTCACTACGATGTGCTGCCGGATCGCGTCGAAACTGGCACCTACCTGGTTGCAGCAGCAGCTACCCGTGGCCGGGTCAAGCTCAAGGATACCCGCGAGGATCTGCTGGAAGCGGTCCTGCTGAAGCTGGAAGAGGCCGGTGCCCACATTGATACGGGCAAGGACTGGATTTCGCTGGATATGAAAGGCAATCAGCCAAAAGCGGTTAGCCTACGCACAGCGCCATACCCTGCGTTTCCGACCGATATGCAAGCGCAGTTTGCGGCGATGAACGCGGTATCCGAAGGCACTGGCACCATCGTGGAAACGGTCTTCGAGAACCGGTTCATGCACCTGCAGGAGCTGATCCGCATGGGTGCGGACATTACTCTTGAGGGCAACGCTGCGATCATCAAGGGCGTGGATCACCTCACCGGTGCCCCGGTGATGGCAACGGACCTGCGGGCGTCCGCGAGCCT
The DNA here is from genome assembly GCF_002375325.1 of Marinobacter sp. UBA3604. Taxonomy (NCBI): domain Bacteria; kingdom Pseudomonadati; phylum Pseudomonadota; class Gammaproteobacteria; order Pseudomonadales; family Marinobacteraceae; genus Marinobacter; species Marinobacter sp. UBA3604. The sequence continues at coordinate 31,156 of NZ_DFMB01000015.1, read as the reverse complement.
GGTCATTGCCGGGCTGGTGGCGGATGGAGACACCATCGTTGATCGCATCTACCACATCGACCGTGGCTACGAGTGTATCGAAGAAAAATTGCAGCTGTTGGGCGCCAGTATCCGCCGCTTGCCAGCCTGAACACATTGAACCGGAAAGACGCATGACCGATTCCATCACCATCGCGCTGTCGAAGGGGCGAATCCTCGACGAGACCCTGCCGCTGTTAAAAGAAGCGGGTATCGAACTGGTCGACGATGTTAAGAAGTCCCGGAAACTGGTGTTTCCCACCACGGACCCGAACGTACGGGTTTTGATCCTTCGGGCCACCGACGTGCCCACCTATGTGCAATACGGTGGGGCGGATCTGGGGGTAACCGGTAAGGATGTGCTGATGGAGCACGGCGGTGAGGGGCTGTATGAGCCACTGGACCTGAATATTTCCCGGTGTCGGTTGATGACGGCCGGGAAGAAAGACTGCAAAGCGCCAGAGGGCCGTTTGCGTGTGGCGACCAAGTTCGTAAATTTGGCACGGCGCTATTACGCGGCCCAGGGGCGGCAGGCCGATATCATCAAGCTCTACGGTGCGATGGAGCTTGCTCCGATTCTCGGGCTCGCCGACGAGATTGTCGATATCGTTGATACCGGCAATACCCTGAAAGCGAATGGCCTTGAGGCTCGCGAGCTGATTGAAAACATCAGTTCTCGCCTTGTGGTTAACCGTGCCTCGATGAAGATGAAACACCAGGGCATTAATCCCATAATTGAGAAAATGTCGATCGCCGTCGAAAAACGTCGGCAGGTTTCGGAGTAAGAACGGCTCAGGAAGGGCTTTCCAAAACACGCTCCTTCGGCACATCCATGTGGCGCTTGGACTCCGCCATCCATGGCTCCGTACAGTTTTGGAAAGCCCTTCCTGACCCGTTCCCGGGCCATTTCCTTGTCCTCAGACCAATGACACTTTTCAAACCGCGGAGTAAATTCGCAAAGCAGGAAAGAAGAAATGACTGATATCAGCATCAGACGATTGAACGCTTCCGACAGTGACTTTGACAGTGCGCTGGCCAAGCTATTGGCGTGGGAAGACAGTGTGGATCATCAGGTGAATGAGTCGGTTCGTCATATCCTGCATGAGGTGAAAACCCGTGGGGATGCTGCGGTTCTGGAGTTTACCGAGAAGTTTGATCGCTTGAAGGTTGGCACTGTTGCTGAGCTGGAAATGGGGCAGGATCGCTTGCGGCAGGCGCTGGAGGCTATTCCCCAGGGGCAGCGTGTTGCCCTTGAAAAGGCCGCCGAGCGGGTGCGTGACTATCACGAGCGTCAGAATCAGACGTCCTGGCAGTATGAAGACGATGACGGCACCGTACTCGGTCAGAAGGTCACGCCGCTGGATCGGGCAGGGCTGTATGTGCCCGGTGGCAAGGCGGCCTATCCCTCCTCCGTGCTAATGAACGCCATCCCGGCGAAGGTCGCGGGTGTGGGCGAGGTGATTATGGTGGTTCCCACGCCGGACGGTGTGGTGAACGAACTGGTTCTGGCCGCTGCGGCGATTGCGGGTGTGGATCGCGTCTTTTGTGTGGGGGGGGCCCAGGCGGTGGGTGCATTGGCCTACGGCACACAGACCATTCCTGCCGTCGATAAGATTGTTGGGCCGGGCAATATTTTTGTCGCTACCGCCAAGCGAGAGGTATTCGGAACCGTTGGTATCGACATGATTGCAGGCCCTTCGGAGATTCTGGTGATTTGTGACGGCAAGACTGACCCAGACTGGATTGCCATGGATTTGTTCTCTCAGGCCGAGCACGATGAGCAGGCTCAGTCCATTCTTATCAGTCCCGATGCCGATTTCCTGGATGCCGTGGAAGCCAGCATCAACAAGCTGCTGCCGACCATGGAGCGGGCCGGCATCATCGCTACCTCGATGACGGATCGGGCTGCGCTGATTCACGTGGCCGACTTGTCGGAAGCGGCTCGCGTTTCCAATCGTATTGCGCCGGAGCACCTGGAGCTTTCGGTGGAAGATCCGGAAAATCTGGTGGACGAGATTCGCCATGCCGGTGCCATCTTTATGGGGCGCTATACGGCGGAGGCGCTGGGCGATTATTGCGCCGGGCCGAACCATGTGTTGCCGACGTCCGGGACGGCGCGTTTCTCCTCTCCTCTGGGGGTTTATGACTTCCAGAAACGGTCGTCCCTGATTGGTTTTTCTGCAGCCGGTGCCGACAGGATGGGGCGAGTTGCCTCTGTTCTGGCGCGTGGAGAAGGGTTAACGGCTCACGCCCGTTCTGCAGAGTATCGGGTTCGGGAGGGCCAGTCAGATGAGTAAGTTCTGGAGTTCACGGGTCAAAGAGTTGGTCCCCTATGTACCGGGGGAGCAGCCGAAAATGGCCAACCTCGTGAAACTGAATACCAACGAAAACCCTTTCGGCCCGTCTCCGAAGGTGATCGAGGCGATCAACACGGAACTGAATGACAGCCTTCGGCTTTATCCGGACCCCGAAAGTGAAGCTCTGAAAAGCACCATCGCGAAGTACTATGGCGTGCAGGGCGAGCAGGTTTTCCTCGGTAACGGTTCCGACGAAGTGCTGGCACACATCTTTTATGGTCTGTTCCAGCACGGTGAGCCCGTGTTGTACCCCGATATCACCTACAGTTTTTATCCGGTGTATTGCGGCCTCTACAACATCGAAGGCAAGACCGTACCGCTGACCGACAGCTTTGAGATTGATCCCAAGGACTATAAGCAGCCGAACGGCGGCATCATCTTCCCCAATCCCAATGCGCCCACTGGGCGTTACCTGGCGCTGGATAAGGTTGAGGCTATCGTCGCCGCCAATCCCGACCGGGTTGTGGTTGTGGATGAAGCCTATGTGGATTTCGGCGGCGAGAGTGCGATCAAGCTGGTGGGGAAATACCCCAATCTGCTGGTTTGCCAGACGCTGTCCAAGGCCCGTTCCCTGGCCGGGTTGCGCGTCGGTTTCGCCATCGGCAGCCCGGAGGTCATCGAAGCCCTGAACCGCGTCAAGAACAGCTTTAACTCTTATCCTATTGACCGCCTGGCTCAGGTCGGCGCCATTGCGGCATTCGAGGATGAAGACTGGTTTCGAGCCACCTGCGAAGGCGTCATTGGCGAGCGAGGGTGGGTTACCTCGAAACTGGAAGCCTTGGGGTTCGATGTATTGCCCTCAAAGGCCAACTTTATTCTTGCGCGCCACCCGGATCATGCCGGTGAGGCGTTGGCGAAGGGGCTTCGGGAGAAGGGGGTTATCGTGCGTCACTTCAATAAGCCCCGCATCTCGGACTTCCTGCGCATCACCATCGGCACGGCGGACCAGAACAAGCGACTGGTCGAGTGCCTTAAACCGTTGGTGTAACACGAGACATTCAAGGCAAACCCACGGAGGCAGCATGGCTTCACGCAATGAGATACTCCGCACACTGAACGACTGGTTGGCCCCGCAAGACTTCAAGGACTATTGCCCTAATGGCCTGCAGGTCGAGGGCACTGAAGAGGTCCGTACCATAGTAAGTGGCGTCACGGCTTCCCGGGCGCTCGTGGACGCGGCGATCGAAGCCGATGCCGACATGATTCTGGTGCATCACGGGTATTTCTGGAAAGGTGAGGATCAGGCCATCCGTGGCATGAAACGGGTCAGGATCAAGCGCCTGCTGGAGCACGATATCAATCTGGTTGCTTACCACCTGCCGTTGGACGATCACCCTGAGTATGGCAACAATCGGCAGTTGGCCGACGTGTTGGGTATTCTCAATCCCCGGCCACTGGGCGGACTTGTGTGGCAGGGCGAACTGAGCGCCCCGATGGCGCCCCGGGTGTTCGCGGAGTTGATCGGAGAGCGTCTGGCCCGTGCTCCGCTTTGGGTCGGGGACGGCTCCGCAGAGATTTCCCGGGTCGGCTGGTGTACCGGTGCAGCTCAGGGGTTCATTGGCAGCGCCTTGGAAGCCGGGCTGGATGCCTACATCAGTGGCGAGATTTCAGAACCCACTACCCATACTGCCCGGGAATGCGGTATTCATTACTACGCAGCTGGCCATCACGCCACTGAGCGGTATGGCGTTCAGGCCCTGGGGCGAGCCCTGGAGCAAACATTTGGGGTAAGTCACCGGTTTATCGACTGCGATAACCCGGTGTAAGCGTCAGGCTTTCTGCTGCTTTTCGGCCAGGCCAAAGTCTTCGGCCAGGGTGCCTTTTTCCTGGGGGTCGCTCTTGGGGGCGTAGTCCCGGGGTGGCTCTGCATCATCCTTGCTGGCGGCGCCTTCCAGACGCGCCTTGGCGTTCTCTTTCTCGAGCTCCAACAGCCAGTCTTCGTCGTTGCACAGGCGGTTAGCGCCCCGCGCCATGTGCTGATTTACGTCCCGGTAGGTGTCGTTGAAGCGGCGCAGCAGATGCGCAGATTCCATAAAATGCTCGTTCACTTGCGCCTGATAGCGTGTGTACTCGTTTCTCAGCTCCTCGATCTGCTGTTCAGCCCGGCGCTGCCGCAGGGTGGAGCCTTGACCAGACCGGCCAACCAGAACCCCGATGACAATGCCAACAATCAATGCGGCGATGGCTGCCAGAATCAGGTTTGTCATAAGCTGTGTCATCCTTTTGATGAATAGGAATTCCTTCCTAAAGTATATCGTCTCAAGGCCCTTTCACGCACGAATGCTCAGTGCGCCAATCGTCGTATTGCGTCGTGTGTCGGGCTTGCCCCCCCGCTGCAGCGGTCTCCGGGAGTGCCGAACGTGGCGAATAAAGCCAAAATCGGCCACAATACGCCGCCGTTATGAATGACCATACTTCGGGAAACGCCTTAATGACACCCCAAAAGCGAATCCGTATGACCACTACCCATATGACCCCATGGGAACGATACCAGCAGGACCTTGAGCGGCCCGAGTTTCACAAAGACCCGGCCCAGGAAGATGCGGTCCGCCGTTTGCAGTCACTTTACGACAAACTGGTGGCGGCGGAAAGGGAGCGGGACAAACCGATGGTCAAACTTCGCCTCAAGTTCAAGAAGGGCAAAGAAGATCCGGTGAAGGGTTTGTATTTCTGGGGCGGCGTGGGTCGCGGTAAAACTTACCTCATGGATACGTTCTATGAAGCTCTGCCCTTTGATCGCAAGATGCGGGTGCACTTCCACCGGTTTATGCAGCGTGTTCACAAGGAACTGAAAAGCCTGAAAGGCGAGAAAAACCCGTTGGATATCGTGGCGAAAATGTTTGCGGACGAAACCCGGGTGATTTGCTTTGACGAATTTTTTGTCTCTGACATCGGTGACGCCATGATACTGGCAACATTGATGGATGGTCTGTTCAGCCGTGGTGTGACCTTGGTTTGTACCTCCAATATCGTGCCTGACGGGCTTTACAAGGATGGCCTGCAGCGTGCCCGCTTCCTGCCCGCCATCGCGCTGGTCAAGAAACACACCGAGGTGGTGAATGTGGATGGCGGTGTGGATTATCGCCTGAGAACCCTGGAGCAGGCGGAGCTTTACCATTTTCCGCTGGATGAAGACGCGGACAAAAGCCTCCAGAAGAGTTACGACGGGCTTGCGCTTGAGGCTGGCAGCCACAGCCTGGAACTGGATATCAATGGTCGTAAACTCACGGCTCTCAGCCATGCGGACGATGTGGTCTGGTTTGAGTTCAAAACCCTGTGCGACGGCCCCCGTAGCCAGAATGATTACATTGAACTGGCCCGCGAATTTCACGCCGTCATCATCAGCAATGTGCCGGTCCTCGGTAAAGACAAGGAAGACCAGGCCCGCCGGTTCATTAATATGATCGACGAGTTTTATGATCGAAACGTGAAGGTGATCATTTCCGCGGAAGCCCCGATTACCAACCTGTACGCCGGTGGGCGGCTCGGGTTTGAGTTTGAGCGAACAGAATCCCGGTTATTGGAGATGCAGTCCAGGGAATATCTGGAAGCGCCCCACAAAGCCTGATAAACAACCTGTCAATACGAGAGAGATCCCAATATGAGCACAGACAACGTCGTCATCGTCAGCGGTGTACGCACCCCCATGGGTGGATTCCAGGGCAGTCTGGCCGCCGTTTCAGCGCCGGAGCTTGGCGCCATCAGCATTGCCGAGGCGATTCGCCGTGCCGGGTTGCAGCCGGCCGACGTTCAAGAAGTCATTATGGGCAACGTGCTGCCCGCAGGCCTCAAACAGGGGCCTGCACGACAGGCCATGCGTCAGGCCGGACTTCCCGATAGCACCGGCGCTACCACGATCAACAAGCTTTGCGGTTCCGGGATGAAAGCCGCCATGTTTGCCCACGATGTGATCAAGGCCGGTACTAACGACATCATGGTGGCTGGTGGCATGGAAAGCATGTCGAATGCGCCTTACATCCTGCAGGGTGCCCGCAGTGGCTACCGCATGGGGCCCGGGCAGGCGCCACAGGACCACATGTTCCTGGACGGGCTTGAAGATGCGGAAACCGGTCGGTTGATGGGCGCCTTCGCCCAGGAAATGGCCGACAAGAAAGGCTACACCCGGGAAGAGATGGACGAGTACGCCATCACCTCCCTGACCCGGGCCAAGAAAGCCATTGAAGAAGGCCTGCTGAAAGACGAAATCATTCCCGTCACCGTCAAGACCCGAAAAGGCGAAGTGGTGGTTGAGGACGACGAGCAGCCCCACAACGCCAACATCGAGAAGATCCCGAGCTTGCGCCCGGCCTTTGCGAAAGACGGCACCGTCACCGCCGCCAATGCCTCCTCGATATCCGACGGCGCCTCCGCACTGGTACTGATGCGTGAATCCGAAGCCGAAAAGCGCGGCCTCAAACCGCTCGCCCGGATCGTTGCCCACAGCACCCAGTCCCAGCATCCGGCTGAATTCACCTGCGCTCCGGTGGGTGCCATCGAAACCCTTTTCGCCAAAACCGGCTGGACAAAGGACGACGTGGACCTGTTTGAGATCAACGAAGCCTTCGCCATGGTCGCCATGATGCCGATCCGCGAGCTCGGCCTGGACCCGGAGAAGGTCAATATCCACGGCGGCGCCTGTGCCCAGGGCCACCCGGTTGGCTCCACCGGCTCCCGCCTGCTGGTGACGCTGATGCACTCCCTCAATCACTACGGCAAGAAGAAGGGTGTTGCAGCACTGTGTATCGGCGGTGGTGAGGCAACGGCGATGGCTATTGAAATGCTGTGATTTGTGCCGGCTGGTTGCATCCAAATTTGTTGACTATAGTGACTCAGTGCGAGGGAAGTCTGCCGCAGAGAGGGGCGTAATAGAGAGAGGCTTAATCGTAAAATCATACTTTTGACTGATCAAAGCGTTCGATGGCGTTAGCTATAGTGCCAACATCACGAGCACTGTGCATGAAGCCTCCAAACATCGTGAACACCAATAATCAGAGCAGCGACTCAGAACAACAATGGAGTAGCCTTCCAATGACAAGAAAAACACATCAATGGCAGCAGTGGACTAAATTGCCGCTGGCCGTAGCAGTTGCAGCCGGAGTATCCGGGCAGGCAGCTGCCTATTCATTTTACGTGGGGGATGTGGAAGCCTCTTTCAACACGACGCTGTCGGCGGGCGTTGGCTGGCGAACCGAGTCACAGGACAGAAGGTTGATTGCCCAGGGTAACCTGGGGCCTGAATACGCTCCCGGTCAGCCCTTGGCCAACATCGGTGCTTCTACCAACAACTATGACGACGGTAACCTCAACTTCGAGAAAGGGGATACCTACTCCAAAATCGTCAAGGGTAACAGCGAACTTTTTCTCAGCTACGATGTGGATAGCGACACGCTTACCCGGATAGGTGGCTTTGCGCGGGGGCGTTACTGGTATGACTTCGAGTTGAAGGATGAGAGCAGAGCGGTTGATCCTGTTGGTCAGCGTCGCGAACTGAACGAAGAGGCCAAAAAATATGCCTCCGGCGGCGAAATTCTTGATGCCTACGTATTTTCCGACTGGTATTTTGGTAATGTGCCGGTCAGCCTGCGCTACGGCAAGCAGGTGTTGAGCTGGGGTGAGAGTACATTTATCCAGGGGGGCATAAATACCATCAACCCGGTTAACGTACCTGCCTTCAGGGCACCAGGCTCGGAACTGAAGGATGCGCTGTTGCCGGTTGAGATGTTTTACGCGTCCGCAGGTATTACGGAAAATGTGACTGTTGAGACCTTCGTGCAAGCTGACTGGGAGCCCGTTCGCCCAGATGATTGCGGCACATTCTTCTCCACAAACGACTTTGCCGCTGACGGCTGTGGCCCGGTTTTGTTGGCCGGTCAGTTGCCTGATTCCCAAGCGGAGGCTCAGGGCTTTATCGCTCCTCGTCTGGCGGACCGTGAGGCGGATTCCAAAGACCAGTTCGGTGTCGCACTGCGTTGGTACGTGCCGGCCCTGAACGATTCGGAGCTTGGTTTCTACTACATCAAGTACAACAGCCGTCTGCCGTATGTCAGTGGCCTGGTGAACAATCCGTCTTCGCCCAGTGGTAGCCAACAGAACGATCCGAATGAGCCGAACTCCCAGTTTCCGAGCTACTTCATCGAGTATCCCGAAAACATCAATCTCTATGGCATCAGTATCAACACCACGACCCCGGGTGGCTGGTCTCTGGGTGCTGAGTACAGCTTCCGTGATAACGTTCCGCTTCAGTGGAACGCATTTGAGCTGATTTATGGTGGTTTGCAGCAGCGTGGCCCAAACGGGGAAATTCTGAGCAAACTTGAAAAGCAGCGGCTTGAAGAGTCGGGCGGCGCCAATCTGGCCGGAAAGCCTGTTGACGGCTACGACCGGTTCAACGTTTCCCAGGCGCAGTTTACGCTGATCAAGTTCTTCGACCAGGTTATGGGCGCCAGTCGCCTCTCCCTGATCACGGAATTCGGTGCCACCTACGTTCACGATCTTCCGGACGAAGATGAAGCCCGTTACGGTCGCTCAGGCACCTTCGGTATCGGTACGTTGCCGGTGGACGGTTCCAGCTTCACGGGTGATTTCTGTGAGGCCGGTGCCAACATCAATACCAACTACTGTAACAATGATGGCTTTACCACGGCCTTCTCATGGGGCTACCGTACCCGTCTGGTGTGGAGCTACCTGAACGCGTTCTCTGGCATTAACCTTTCACCACAGTTGGCGTGGAGCCACGATGTGCAGGGTTACGCGCCTTCTCCGGGTGGTAACTTCAGCGAAGGCAACAAAGCCATTGGTCTGTCACTGCAGGCTGAATACCAGAACCGTATAACCGGTAATATCGGTTACACAAACTTTTTCGGTGGCAAGCCGTATAACGAGTTGACTGACCGTGATTTCGTGAGTGCGAGCGTTTCCTACTCATTCTGATTCGGCCTGAATTCGTTTAACGAGGTAATTTAAATGAAACTGAACAAGAAGCTACTGGCCACTGGCATCCTGTCCGCAACGTTGTTTGCGGGTAACGCCTTTGGCGCGGTTTCCGCAGAGGAAGCGGCCAAGCTGGGTGACTCGCTCACGCCAATGGGCGCTGAGAAAGCGGGTAACGGAGGCGCTATTCCGGCCTGGGATGGAGGTCTGACCACGCCTCCTGCCGGGTATAAAAACGATGGTATCTATGTGAACCCGTTCCCGAACGAAGAGCCAAAGTTCACCATCAACCAGAGCAACGTTGACCAGTATGCGGAAAACCTGTCCCCGGGACAGGTCGCAATGATCAAGCGTTATGACGATTACGTCATGCCGGTATACGAGACGCACCGTTCCGCTGCATACCCGGAACAGGTCATGAAGGATACTGTTGACAACGCCACGAGTGTGGAGTTGATCAAGAGTGGTAACGGCCTGGGTAATTACCAGACCGCTACGCCATTCCCGATCCCTCAGAACGGCCTGGAAGTTATCTGGAACCACATCACCCGATACCGCGGCGGTTCGGTCCAGCGTAACGTTGGGCAGGTGACTCCGACTGAGGACGGGTCCTTCAGCGTTGTAAAGTTTCAGGACGAGCTGACATGGAAGACGTATCTGGATGACTATGAGCCGGGAATGGACCCCAATGTTCTGTTCTATTTCAAACAGGCCATTACCGCGCCGGCTCGCCTGGCTGGTAACGTCCTGCTGGTTCACGAGACCATCGACCAGGTTCAAGAGCCGCGTCGCGCGTGGGTATACAACGCCGGTCAGCGCCGGGTTCGTCGCGCACCGCAGGTAGCTTATGACGGCCCGGGTACCGCTTCAGACGGCATGCGTACCTCCGACAACTTCGATATGTTCAACGGTGCGCCTGATCGTTACAGCTGGGAGTTGGTTGGCAAGAAGGAAATGTACATCCCTTACAATTCCTACAAGCTGGTGGACCGTGACCTGGATTATGACGAGATCATCAAGGCCGGTCATATCAACCAGGACCTGACCCGCTATGAGCTGCACCGTGTCTGGCACGTGCGTGCCACCCTGAAGGACGGTGAGCGTCATATCTATGCCCAGCGTGACTTCTACATCGATGAAGACTCCTGGCAGGCGGCGGTGATTGATCACTACGATGGTCGCGGAGAGCTCTGGCGTGTGGCAGAAGCGCACAGCATGCAGTTCTACGATCAGATTGTTCCCTGGTACGCCATTGAAACCCTGTACGATCTGTTGTCTGGACGGTATCTGGTTCTGGGTTTGACCAACGAAGAGTCCAACCCTTACGAGTTCGGTGTTGAACGCATGTCACGTGACTACACACCCGCTGCTCTGCGTCGTGCAGGTACGCGGTAAGTCACCGTTATTCGGGAGCAATCCCGGCTGACTGGAAAGCGGCGGGCCCTTGGGTCCGCCGCTTTTTTATTAAAGTCTTTGAATTTCCTCAAATGTTAGGAATTTGCCGGTATTTCGTTATCTTGCCGTCAAATTTTTGCAGCCTACCCCCGATTTGGTTTAACCTCTCCCTACTAATACTAAAGGCGTACCCGATGCAGGGCGCTGCAGCAACGACAAAGCAGAGATCACATTTGCCGGATAAGGGCCCATCGGGCTCATAGATTCCGGGCTTTCAACGGGGCAAAGAGTGAAACCATTCGATGATGGCCGTGCGGCCAACGATGAGTTCCAGTCAACACTAGGCGGCACTCATCGTGGCGAGTTGATCAGGGATTTGTTGCGCCAGCGGGTACGGATGCCGGAGCCCGTTCCGAATTACCTCAAAAGGCCAGCGCTGACCGAGAAACTGACCGCGGCAATAACACCGGGCTCGGTCCTGTTGCTTGAGGCACCGTCCGGTTATGGCAAAACCCATGCCCTGAGTGCGGCGTTCCGTGAAACCTCCCGTAGCCCCGACACCCTCCGATGGCTGGCTCTGACCGGACAGGAGAACGATTCCGGGCGCCTGTTGGCCTTGCTTGAAATTGCGCTGACACCGCCCGGTGCCACCTCACGACCGTCCGGGCAACAAAAAGCCTCCAGCAATACGGATGCGCTTGCCCTGCTATTGTCCGATGCTCACTGGAGCGACCCGGACCGCGACAGCGTGCTCGTGATTGATAACGTTGGCACTGTCGCCAATCCGGCTGCCATCGCCCTGCTGCAGCAGCTCGTTGAAAACATTCCTTCTGGTCTGGCGTTGGTGATGGTGTCCAGAAAACCGCCGCCATTTGAAACCCACACGTTCGAACTGGAAGGCCGATTCAACAGAATCGGCGCGGATTCCCTTGAGTTGACACGGTTGGAGACTTTTGAATTCTTTCACGCTGCGATCAACCGTAATCAACTGACCACGGTCGCTGTGGAGCATTTGTATTCGTTGACTGAGGGATGGATTACGCCTTTGGGGTTGTACCAGCGGGAATTGGACTCCGCGCCGGAATCCCGATTGCCGATACAGGAAACCTTCAGTGTTGAGCGTTTCCTCAGAGATGCCGTGCTGATCCATTTAACGCCTGGCCAGCAGCGTTCACTGAGGATCATGGCGGAGATGGAGATCGTCTCGGACGAACTGTTCCTGTCATTGGCTGACGCAGGGTGTGACCATGCCTTTCGGCCCTCTGCCGCTGCGGAAAGCGGTATCCCGCTGCGTCCATTGCCGGGTCGCGGGCGCTGGCTCCGCCTGAATCCTTTGCTGCACGACTGGTTACAGACACCGGCCCTCGATGAGTCGCAGGAGCGTGCCCTGAAAGCCAGTCGCTGGTTTAGTGACCGTCATCAGTTTCCCGAGGCACTGCGTTATGCGTTGGTCAGCGGTAGTCTTGAGGAGTCGGTCCGGATAGCCTCTGAAGGCTCAGAGGCCTTGCTGATTGGGCAGGATACCGCGTCATTGCTTCGGCTTCGCCGGTCATTGCCGTCGGGGCTGCTGGAGAAAAGCGCGCGCCTGAAGATTGTCTACGGTTGGGTCCATTCCATCGGTGGTCAGTTCAGGCAGGCAAGAATGTTGATCAACGATCTCGATAATGGCGAGCGTCCCGAACTTGCTGGCCGGGTCGATGCGCTCAGGGCTTTTATTCTCCGCGGCGAGGGCAGTGTTGATGAGGCCCTGATGGTCGCAGACAGAGCTCTGCAGGCGGAGGAGTTGTCTACTCAGGGCCAGCTGGTGACGCAGCTGGTTCGTTCCAGTGCGCTATGCGCCGCCGGCAAATTTGGCGATGCCCGGGAGGCCAACCGCATTGCCGCAAGGCTGGCTCGAGAGGCTGGAGACGCTGGTTCGGAAGTTCTGGCAGTCTATGCCCACGCGCGGATCGAGCTGGGTAAGGGATCGTTGAAGCACGCCGAGCAGCTGTTGCGCACCGGTCTGGATACCGCCATGAATGAGTCTTCGCGGCCTGCCCGTGTTGGTGAAACGCGGCTGCAATTGAACCTGGTGATGGTGCTCTGGCACCAGGGGCGACAAGCCGAAGCCGATCGCCTGTTGGTGACCTGTATTCGCCACGCGGAGCAGACCCGGGATCTCGGGTTGCTGCTGGCCATGGCACTACGGGTGCTGATCTGTCGCACCCAGAACCGGATGGACGATGCGTTTGCCTGGATTGGTCGTGCCGAACGAACCATGCAGGCGTGGCAGGTGGATGAGTCTGTCTACGTGCCTGTGCTTGAAGCCCTTAAAATCAGCGGTTGGCTGACGCTGGGGCAGGCGGATACGGCGGCGCAGGCGATGGAGCGGCTGCAACCATGGCGGGAAGTCAATTGCATACCGGAAATGTTCCCGATGATGCCGGGTATGTTGCAATGCCTTCAGGCGCGGATCGAATTGGCGCGGGGCGACGATATCAAGGCCGCCGAAACAGTCAGGAACATTCGAGCTAACAGCGGCGAGACAATGCCTTTTGGTCTGGACCTCTACTCCAGGCTTCTGGAAAGTGTCCTCAGCTGGCGCCAGAAAGGCCCGGCCGCTGCCCAGAAGACGCTGGCCGCTACGGTGCTCATGGCGGGCGAGGAACACTACATAAGCCCCTTCGCTGAGCTCAGGGGAGAGCTGCAGGAACTGCTCGAGAAAGCCTGGCCACAGTTGCCGGATACGCCGTTTGTCGAGGCCATTGGCGCGCTGTACGGACTCACGGACATGAAAGAGCAGGCGCCCCTGGCAGAGCCCATCAGTGACCGGGAGCAGGGCGTCCTTGAATTGATTGCCCAGGGGCTGTCGAATCAGGACATCGCCGATCATTTGCACATCTCCCTGCATACGGTGAAAACCCATGCTCGTCGTATCAACGCCAAGCTTGAGGTGAAGTCACGCACGCAGGCCATCGTCCGTGCCCGCGAATTGGGGCTGCTGTAGCGGGCACGCTACAGCCCAGCACTCAGGCTGAACGCTTCAGTTCGTCTATAAGCGCATCCTTTTCTTCCCATACCTGGCTTACCCAACGCTGGAAGTCCGCCCGTGTTTCACGGTTGTTTTCGTAGTCCATGCCCAGGAAACGGTGTGGAATTTCCCGCGTTCGAATATCAACCACAATCCGTTGGATTCGCCCGCACAGGTAATCCCAGATGCCGGATTTGCCATCCGGATACACGATGGTCACATCCAGCATGGTGTGCAGGGACTCCCCCATGGCTTCCAGTACAAAGGCTGTACCCCCTGCGCGAGGCCTCAGCAGGTGTTTGTAGGGCGAATTCTGACTTTGGTGTTTGGCCGGTGTGAGCCGTGTACCTTCCATGAAGTTGAAAATGGTCACCGGTGTATACCGGAACTTCTCACAGGCGGCTCGAGTGGCTTCCACGTCCTTGCCCTTCAATTCCGGACGCCGGGCTATCTGCTCTTTGGTGTGGCGCTGCATGAAGGGGAAGTCCAGCGCCCACCAGGCCACGCCCAGTAAAGGTACCCAGATCAATTGTTGTTTGAGGAAAAACTTCAGTAGCGGGATGCGGCTGTTCAATACGTGTTGGATGGCCGGAATATCGGCCCAGCTCTGATGGTTGCAGGTGACGAAGTACCAGTGTTCGCGGCTCAGGCCCTCAGCGCCGCGGACATCCCACTTGATGTTGTGAAGCACGTCAGCCAGCACATTGTTGAAGCCAATCCAGAACCACGCGATGCGGTTCAGAACGATGGTGCAGCCTTTGCGAACCGAAGGCGTCGGAACCAGCAACTTGATTACCGCAAACACCATCAGGATCGGGAATAGCCAAAGGGTGTTAAGAACAATACAAAGCACTGCGAGCACACCTTTGACGGGTGCGGGCAAGAACCTGGACATTGATCGATGTCTCCGGAATTCGAATTCACTCGGTTATGTGATGGTGGATTCAGCCTTCGCTACTGGTTTCGTCAGCGGTGGTGGCCCCAGGCAGGAGTGCCTTCTCCTGCTTTGCCGCAGCCAACTCAAGGAGCTCTTGGGAATTGGCTCCCCGAACAATGGCCTGGAAGTCTTCATCGTAATAGTCGAGGTTGTTGTGGCGGATCATGCTTCTAATTTCCTCCACATAGTCTTCACCGCGTTCGGAATACCCCAGCAAACCGGCAGCAAGGCTCGGGCCACTGGCGATATCATCACGATTGCGGGCTTTCAGGCGGATGTCCCTGAGCAACTGGTAGGTTGGATGGCGATTCAGGTTCTGGATGTAAGAGCGCACAGACAGATAAGGCGAAGAGAAGCTTGCGACTTCATGACTGGCACCCTCAACGCGTCCCCGGGGTACCAGACCGCAGCCCTGCGAAAAGCACCATTGTCCGAACAGGTTGTTGCCTCTACGTGCAAAACGGGAGGTGCCCCAGGCGGATTCATTGGCGGCCTGAGCCAGCACCAGCGAGGGCGGAATTACATCGAGGCGGTTTCGCAGGCGTCGGAACATGGTTTCGCTGCCGGGTTCTTCATCCACCCTCAGCCGCTCGGCCTGGTTCTTCAGCCAGGTCAGTTCCGATTTACTGAGCTCGTCCTTGCCGGCCAGGCTGTCGAGATAATCGCGCTCGATCAGAATACGGGAGTTTGCCAGCACGATACGTGGGTACAGGAACGAGAAAAACGCGGCTTTTTTCTCGGTGGTATCACGGTAGGCAGAGAAATCCGGCAAGTCCGCTCGTGACCAGCCAGGGAGTGAAGGCAGTTTGGCCAGGGCGACATCCGAGTCCTCGGCGTCGCGGTCGTGGTCCGGGTCGGGGGTATGCAGTATGCCCCACAAACCAAAAACCATCAGCGGAACTATCAACCACAGTGCCCGGATACCAGAAGACATAAAACCTCTCGTTACAATCGATATGACAGCAATTATAACAGGTTATACGCCAACGTCGCCCGGGTGGTTTGCTCCCCGCTATTCTGGCAAGCGTGTCGCCATGAGCAACCCCAGTACCTCTTCCTGGCCCTCTGTCTGCCTGAGTTGCAGGAAAAACTGATCCTGATCGCGGGTGAAAAAGCCGTCCAGCGTCAGGCTGCCGGCAATAAACGTTGCAGCCCCGGTGTTGCTGGCCGTGTACGTCAGGGATACCGTTCCGGGTGACTGTGCCTGTGGAGTGGAGACAGATTCGGCGTCGACTTGATGGACAACCTCGAGCGTCCGGCCCTCCAGACGGGCGCTGCCGGAAGATTCAATCACCAGCAGGGCGTTATCGAAATGCCTCAGTCGGTTATTGTCCTGCTCCATTCCCAACCCCACGCCCTGAAGGCGGTAGCGCCCCTGGCTGGGTGGAGAGGCATTGGCCTGCTCGGCAGCCACCAGAATTCCATCACCAATAGCGTTGGTGTCCAGGTTGAAGGCCATCAGGGAACCGTTCGGCGTTGATGCGCCGACGGCGATATCCGGTTTCTCATCCAGGCCGGAGGCACTGTCGCGGTCCAGATTCAGGCGCCCGTTACTGACGATACGGTTTCCGCTGTTTGGGTCATACACCCGCGACTGACGCTCACTGATGACCCAGTTGGCATCCCGCTGGCCGGGGTTGTCCGCCGGCACGGAAACAGTGACATTCCCCGTGTTGTCCCTGCGCAGGGTGGTGGTCGCCATGGTCTGGGTGACGGATGGGCCGCTGATCTGCCAGACCCCAACGCCGGACTCCACCACAAAGGGCTGGCTCTCATCGCCCATGCGGGTGGACAGGTAAGCCACGTTGTAGTTGCGGCCATCCAGTTTCTGACGCTCGAATCCTTCTTTCCTTAGCAGGTTCAGTTCAAACACGGACAGGTAGTGATCTTCCAGCGTGCGCTCGCGCTTCAGCTCGCCGCTTTCCGAGCGCAATTCAATGGCTTTCCCGGCACTGAAATACCCACTAATGACTCTATCGGGCTGCTCGGTGCCGCCACCGACGTACGCGTTCATGAAATAGGGGTTGCGGGTCCAGCCGATAATCCGGGAGCTACCACGGCCGGTGATGCTCTGGTAAAGGGCTCGACCGGCCAGCAGACGAATCTCGTCCTCCACCGTCGCGGCACCGGGTGAGGAAGAGTGGGTGTTCAGGTCCCAGGCCGGGCGGTTGAAGAATTCATTACCATCGGCGTGTATCAGGGCTCGACGGTCATAGGGGATGTCGCTGGCCAGGGAGGTGACCCGAATGTTGAAGGCGTCGAGGGAGGTTAACGTCATGCCCGGGTAAACATAGCCGGTACCGTTCTGGTCGGTTGTGGTTTCCTCGCGGGCGATCCGCACGCCCCATTGGCCGGAGCCGGCAATGCTGGACTCGAGAAACGTTTGCCCCAATTCGACGCCCCAGAACACCGAATGGTAATTCGCGGCGCTGGCTTCTATCTTGCCAGAGGAGCTTTCTCCCAATAGTGCATAATCGGCCATAGCGTCCACATATCGGGCGAAATCTCCCCGTTCCTCTAGCAGAGCGAGCGTCCCATCGACATCAAGATTGCCGGGGATATTGATCTCAAAGTCATGAACCTGATCGGCGAGGGTGGCCCACACATACTTATTCAAACAAAGGGTGCTGTTGGCATCGTTCACACAGTCCATGATCTGGGAGAACTCACCAGAGCTGTAACTGTCCAGCGAATTGGCCACTAGGTATTCCGAGAACGGATTCACCTTCACGTCCCGGTCCGCGTCCGCTGCCAGTGCCCGCATGCGGCTGTTGCCATAGGTGGCCTCGATCACCACGTCCGGCCCTATTGGTAGCCCATCTTCAAAGCGAATAACAGTTCGCCCGCTGTCTTCCCGGCGGGACCGGGTGTC
Organism: Marinobacter sp. UBA3604; assembly: GCF_002375325.1. Taxonomy (NCBI): domain Bacteria; kingdom Pseudomonadati; phylum Pseudomonadota; class Gammaproteobacteria; order Pseudomonadales; family Marinobacteraceae; genus Marinobacter; species Marinobacter sp. UBA3604. The sequence goes on along the minus strand of NZ_DFMB01000015.1, from coordinate 13,637 downwards.
TACGGAGCCGAGTTCGCGAAGGGTTTGGTCAGTCTGGTAAACCCGGATGGTCTCTGGCTCCACGATACGCAGGTTGCGGCGGGTCAACTCTCCGCCCGGGGCAACGGCTTCCGGAACCTCCATGGTAATCCGCACTTCATTTCGGGCCAGGCCGGAGGCGTTGCTGGAGTCACCGGTAGAGCCGGACGTAAAGTCGTCGTTGGCATTCTTGGCCGGCGGGAAGCTGTTTCCCCGGCCCGCCACGTCGTCGTTCGCGTCGCCGCTACCGTCGCAGCCGGCCACCAAGGTGATTGTGGATAGGGTGAAAGCAGCGGTAAATGCCCGCGCAGCTAGTTGAAACATAGGGTTGTCCATGCCAGATAAACGTTCCCGGAGCGTGAGCCAGAAGTCTATCAAGTTGGCAAGGCACAAAGAGTGAGGAAGGGCACGAAATGGGGAGTGGTAACCCCGCCCTGTTATGTGGTGCCCGCCATGCTACAATCACGATTTTTGGACAATGTTTAATCACGGGTAGCCAGGACGCTACTCAGCAAGGAAAGGAACTCTGACTATGAGTAATCTGATCGCCGCCTGTGTTGGCGACATGCACGTTTGCCCGATCAAAGGGCACGGATCTTCCCCCATCATGCCAAACGGCTCCAGTATCCTTGTGGAAGGTAAGCCCATTGCCCGAGTGGGCGATGTTACCGGTTGCGGTGCCGTTATTACCCAAGGCTATCCGCTGGCGCTGGCCGACGGTATGCCGGTGGCCTACCTTGGCAGCCCGACCAGTCATGGTGGTTCCATTGTCAGCGGTAACCAACGAGTCATACTGGGGGTCGGCACAACCACAGCGCCTGTCGTGGATTTTGCCATGGCGGGTGCGCTGGATGACAAAGGCAAGCTTACCCCCGCCGCCAAACAGTTGCTGGACAAAGACCCGCAGGAATTTGTTCGCAAGGCCGCCCAGAAAGGTGCGTTGATTGACGAAGGCTTACCGGACGGAGAACCGGAAGATTTCTCCGCAGAAGAAGATCGCCCAAAGGTTCGGGTAGAGGCTGGCATATTTTTCGACGGTACTGGCAACAACAGGGATAACACCCAAGCCTATCAGAGACAGATGGATGAGTGCCTGACGGCCCATGCCGCTGGCGCTATCTCCGAGGATGAGTGCGGTACCGAACTGTCGCAGATCATGGAGGGTAGTTACCTAAACGCTGAAACCAATGTCTCCAAGCTTGAGCGAATGTATCAGCAGGGTCAATTCCAGAGTGAGGAATGGAAGGAAGCTCACCGTATTTCCACCTATGTTTCCGGTGTTGGCACCAAGTCCGGCGAATCCGATGATGGCCCTAGCATGGGGCTTGGACTTGGTGAGCAAGGCATACTCAAGAAAATTGCCGAAGGGTCCGGTGATTTGGCGGCTGATATTATCCGTTTTGTGAGCGACCCCGTTGATGAGTTGGTTCTTGACGTTTTCGGTTTCAGCCGTGGCGCGGCCACGGCCCGGCATTTCATCAGCCGGGAAGTTCAGGATGAAGGCGGTGCGCTGGCCGCCGTCACAACTTTTCGCTCAACAGCCTCCGGGGTGAGTCCGGCAACCTGCCGGATCACTTCAGCGAATGGACGCTGCCGGGTGCTCATTCCGATATTGGCGGGGGTTACCCGGATCGCTTTCACGAGAGGATTGAGGTTCGCCCACCGCTGGTGGTCAGAGGAAAAGACCGCCGCAATCCCGAAGCCAGTTTCGAATTCTCCCGCATGTTGCAGGAACGTGCGCTGATCAAGAACGAGGACTGGATCGGGCCTTTGAATCCGCTGGCCTCGCTGGAGATTGAGCAGGAGCGTCCGCCCGGTCTGCCGGGCGGTGACATCACGCTTCGCCTCTGGCTGAAGCGTGAGGTTCGTGGCGAATACTCCCGGATTCCGCTGTATCTGATGCACAAGTTGGCGGTGGATGCTGGTGTGCCTTTCCAATCTATCAACCCAGAAGTGGACGGCCTTTCTCTACCGCAAGAATTAATGACCGTCGCCAGAAATCTCGCCGCCCACGTCTGGCATGGCAGTGAGCTGTTGATGGCGCCGGAGTCCAGAGCGTTACTGAAGCAGCGATACATCCATCATTCCGATCATTACCTGAAACTTGGCCCCCTGCACCCCTTTAAACCCGGTAAGTACGGTCGGCGGACCGTCCACCCGAACAAGGGACAATGGTCAGAGGGGGAATACCATGAGTATTAAGGCGCTTGCCATTAGCTTCTGTGTTCTGACAATGCTTGGGTGTTCGGATCAGAGCGAATCGGAACAACCAAGGTATGGCCCCGACCCAGACTACCGAAGTATCTCTGTTGTCGTGCCTCAGCATTACGATGCATGGGTCGAGACCTTTATTCTGGAATCGGTGTCGGGGGAGATCGGTTGGCGGGCACCTATTGGGATAATCACCTGCTGCTGGAAACATCCATCTGGTAAAAACGCCGATTGGCAGGCTATGCCGGGCCTGGTACTCATCAAGTGGTTCTCGTTTGCCGAACAGCAATCTTACCGGGCGTTGATCCAGCTTGAGAATGCCAGTGAGATTGAGGAGAAAATGAAAGAAATCGCTCCGATTGAACGCTACGGTAAAACTTATGACATGCCTCGCAACGACCTGACGTTTGGCCTGGCACCAGGCGGCACGGTGGTTGTCTGGATTATGAATGGGGCGGAGAATGCCATTGAGGTGGGGCGTTATAAGGCCGCACCGTTTACTAACGAGAAGTCTGATTATTCTCAATGGGTAGATGAATATATGGAGAAAGAAAGCGAATATCTCGAGGAAAATGGGATTAAACTGGATGGCTGGTAGGTGCATGGTCTTGTAGTTTGGGAGTCAGCCACCACATACAAGTGACTGTGGTGTCAACTCCATAAATTAAGCCATTTCACCTCGCCAGGATTCCTGATTTTTGATCATGGTATTGAGTACCACAATCATCTTTCTCAATACAGGCAATGAGGGCTACTTTTGGGATCTTTCCCTGGGCCTTCAGACGCTCGTAGAAGCGTTTGAAAACCGGATTGCATTGTATGGATGAGAGCATGGCCATGAACATCACTGTTCGAACTCTGTGTCGGCCACCTTGTATTCTCCGCTTGCCATTGAGCTTGCCGCTGTCTCGGTTGATGGGTGCCACACCGACGAGCGCAGCAATCTCCTTACGGTTCAGCGAACCGAGTTCTGGAAGCTCACTCACGAAAGTGTAAGCGAGCACTTTTCCAACACCAGGTACGCTGGTCATGATCTCTATTTTGGTACGCCACTGATCCACTTTGGCTACCTCTTGCTCAATCTGCAGGGTGACGGTTTCAATCTGGTTCTGCAGCATTCTGAGTAAGCTTTTGATCGACCGGTGAAGGGACCTTGGCAGGATCTGGAGACGGTTTTTCTCCATGGTGGACATTTCCAGAAGCTGAGAGCGCCGGACTAGCAAGTCCTTAATTTTCTGGGAGGTTTTGTCTGGAATAGGCTTGTACTCGGGTTTCAGCGTAGCGGCATATTGCGCGATGATCTGGGCATCAATGCGGTCAGTTTTGGCGAGCACGCCAATGGCCTGAGCGTAGCGTCGAACGCTGATGGGATTAACGATAATGATCGGCAATCCTGCTTGGTCACAGGCTTGGACCAAGGCATGTTCATACCGGCCAGAGGCTTCGACAACGATACGCTCGACCTCATAGTTCTTGAGAATTCGGACGAATTGGCGAATGTGGGCTTCGGTATTTGGAACGGTGTAGAACTGCCCGGAGGGATGGAGGGCGATGTCCAGATTGGCTTTACCGACATCGACACCGACGTTGACTGGGGTTTGGATTTCCGTGTTGTTCATAATAAGCTGACTCTGCCTTGCTATACGGGCTCGAGGCCCCGATGACTGTTCGAGTTATCGCTTAAGAGTCATGCAGCGCTACACACTTGTTATCGGTCTCTCGAAAGAGGAGCCGTCGCTCAACCGAGCTGCTGCATGAAGGCCCCCAGCGGCCACTGGGGGTGGGCCTCAATTTACCCAAACACGGCAGAAATTATCCATACAAAAGCGGTCAAGGGACGCTCCTGACGTCGCGCCCCTGCCGCACGCGATAGTGGCGGGCAGGGTTATCCTGCGGGATCAGGACCTGATCAGAAGAAGATCTTCATACCGGCCATGACGCCTTCATCCAGGTTCAGGTCACCACGACCGTCAAAGTCGGTATTCAGGTAGCGGTAACCGGCAAATAACTCGGCGTTGCGGATAACACGGTAGCTGCCGCGAAGCTCAAGGCTGGTGAGGTCATCGGAATCGCCAAAGGCAAGGATGCTGGGCGCGTAGTGAAGCCCGCCGGTGAACGACAGACCTGGTGCGTTGGGTACGTTTACGGTGGCAAAGCCGCCGAGAGCCACGGCACCGCCGTCCAGCCGATCATCATCCCATCCGAAGGCGCGAACACCAATGCCGGCTGTGGTGGGCAGGTTGCCAATGGCGGTGCGGCCCTGGGCGTGGAAATCCACGTTGCCAATGTGACGGCTGCCTTCGTGATAGGTATAGCCAGTGCCAACCTGGATGTCGGAATTGGTGCCGAAGAAGTTGACCTGGCCCTTGACCGAGTCGTTGGTCAGGCTCAGGTCCACATCGGAGGCGTATACAGGTGCTGCCGCAAGTGACAGAACGATAAGGGGAATTCGGGACGCTTTCATTCTTCGACCTTCTTAATGTTTGAATGTAACCGCCGGAATGTTAACGGTCCGGCCATGGTGGCTCAACTTAAAACGGGTTAAGGGCGGGTTAATGCGGGCAATCAATGGGTGGTTGTGTCGCCGCCCTGATCCAGATCGTCGGGGGACGCATTTTCTGCGGGAACACGATATTCCTCATTGGCCCAGGCGCCCAGATCAATCAGTTTACAGCGTTCGGAGCAGAAAGGGCGAAACGGGTTATTCTCATTCCATTCCGCGGACTTTTTACAGGTGGGACATTCTACGTTCATGGTGGCCTTGTGTCGGGTATTCAGGTGGATGCGGAGGCTTGGCAGTATTGTTCCAGAACCGCCCGCAACATTTCAATATTGACCGGCTTTGCAACAAACGAGTCCATGCCTGCCTCGCGGCAGCGCTCTTCATCCTTTTCCATAGCGCTTGCAGTCAGCGCCACCACAGGTACCCGATTACGGTTGTGGTCCTTCTCCCATTGGCGCAGGCGGCGAGTGGCCTCGAAACCATCCACCCGGGGCATCACACAATCCATGAAAATCAAATCAAAGGGGTGCCATTGCCAGAGACTGGAGGCGGCTTCGCCGTCATTCGCCGTCATCACATCACAGCCCAACTTTTCCAGCAGCCGGCGGGTGAGGGTGCGATTAACGGGGTTATCCTCCACCAACAGCACCTTCATGCGGCCGCAGGGCAACTCCTGCCGGCGGGTGTTATCACTGACCGCTTGCAGTGAAAAACGAGTCAGGAAGTGGCGCTCGTTCCGGGTGGAGTCCGAAAACAGCTGATGCAGGATGGGGGTCAGGCAAGACTCTCGCAGGGATTTGCTCAGGAACGCATCGGCACCGGCCTGTCGGAAATGTTCGGCATCCCCCCGTTGGGGATTGGACGAAAGAATCAATAGCCGCGTGTGGCCCCACTCCGGGTTACTGCGAATCTGGCGACACAGCAGGTCACTGTCCATATCCGGCACAAACCCGTCCAGCACGATGGCATCAAAGGGTTCCTGGTTGTCCGAGGCCAGCCGCAATGAGGTCAGCGCCTCACCGGCGGACTTCACCGCTTCGATATCCAGCTCGTGGCGGGACAGCATTTCCAGGGTGATCTTGCGGGACAGTTCGTAGGAATCCACCACCAGGATGTGGCGGCCCCGGATCATGCTGGTGTCCGGCCGGCCGCGAGAGGCGCTTTCAGGCGCAACCTGAAGGGAGAGTTCCATCCAGAACGTGGAGCCTTCGCCCGGTTTGCTCTCAAGGTCCAGGGAGCCGTCCATCAACTGAACCAGTTGGCGACAGATGGTCAGGCCCAGCCCCGCGCCCGGCAACTGGCGCTGAAAACGCTGACCAAGCTGGACATAAGGCTCATACACCAGCGGGATGTCCTCCGGGTTGATCCCCACGCCGGTGTCTTCAACCGCCATCCGCAGGCGTACATTGTTATCCCGTCGGCCCAACACCTCGATGCTGATCAGCACGTGGCCGGAATCGGTGAACTTGATGGCGTTGGAGGTCATGTTCAGCAGGACCTGCCGCAGCCGCACCGGGTCGCCCTTCAACGCCCAGGGCAGGTTCTCGTCGATGCGCAGTTCCAGTGCCAGGCCCTTTTCCCGAGCCCGGGCGCCCAGCATGTGCACCAGATCGTTCAGGGTGTCGCGAAGATCGAACGGAATGTTATCCAGCACCAGTTTGCCGGCTTCCATGCTGGAAATGTCCAGCAGGTCGTTAATGATGGCCGATAGCCCCTCTGATGCATTGAGCAGGGTATGGACATACTCCCTCTGATCCTGGTCCAGGGGGGTGTCTGACAGCAGATTGGCGTAGCCGAGCACGGATTGCAGCGGAATCCGCAATTCATGGCTGACATTGGCAAGGAACTGATTCTTGGCGTGGTTTGCCCGCACCGCTTCGTCCCGTTCGTCCTGGGACTGGATAGAGGTCTGGCGCAGAGAGCGGGTGTCTTCGAGCAGTTGCAGGCGCATGGTGTTCAGCGCCTGTTCCAACTCGCTCAGTTCGTCGCCTCGCTTTGGGCGCTTGCGGCGAAGTCTCAGCGGTTCAATCAACGCGTCCAGGTTCAGCCGGGCGGCGTAGTCGGCGATTGCCTCCAGATGGCGGGAAAGCGTCAGCCGAACAATAATCAGCAGCCCAAGGGTGCCCAGCATCACAATCATCGACTGGAACAACAATGTGAGCAGTGCCCGGTCCTTCAATTCGTTGTAGACGGTTTCCACGGACGACGTCACGGTCAGCGTACCCATGGCTTCCGGGCTATCGAAGGACGCTCGGTTGAAGACCAGGGGGAAAGATTGGCTAATCACCCGGCCATCCGGGTAGGTCCCTGTGCTGAACTCCTCGCCAGCGGCAGTGATTACGCGGGCATGCTGGATAACCGGAATGGCCCGCATGTCATCCAGGCTGTTGGCCACCTCGCTGTAATTCATCAGCCAGAGGTTGTTGCTCATACTGCCAGCCACCAGTTCCGCAGCGCGTTCCTGGGTGCTGCGCAACTCTTCGGTTCTACGCTCAAACTCGCCAATCATCTGTACGCCCGTGGCAGCCAGAGACAGGATAAGGCTGAACAACAGAACGTAAACTAGCAGCCTGGCAGCCAGTGGCCGTACACCTATTCGTCTGAATAACCGGATCGGAGGCAAGGCACGCATTCCCTGTGTCGAAAAAACAACCGATCTGCAGTTTAACAGACCGTTAGCACTTCGACACGTTCCTGTGACTCATTGTGTATAAAGCGAAAACGGACGTTTAAATCGTACAAGTGCGCACCGTAGATACGCGCCTCATCCCGACCGCGCCGGAAAGACGGGCGAGGGTCATAACTCACCACATCCTCGATCAGGCCCCGAAAATCCGGGTACTGTTCCGCTGGCAAGGCCGCGAGCTGTTGCTCGGCCTCATCCAGGAACACCACGGGTAACCGCTCTGTGGGCGCCGAATCGGCCCAGCCCAGTGTGGCATCCGGCACCGAATCCGAGAACGGCAGATAGGGTTTGATATCCAGGATGGGCGTACCGTCAATCAAATCATGGTCACGGATTCGCAACACCAGCCGACCATCCGCATCCCGCATCAGCCCCTCATTGCGTACTACCGACAGCCCCAGGCTGTTCGGGCGAAACGGTGACCGGCTGGCAAATACCCCAATCTTTTTATTGCCACCCAGCCTTGGCGGCCGCACCACGGGGCGCCATTCCGCTCGAATGGCCTCATGAAACTGAAACGTCAGCCATAGGTGGCTCGCCGTCTCCAGCCCTCGAAACGCATCCTCCCGGTCGAATGGTGGCTCAATTACAAGGTCGGCATGTGCATAGCGGGTTAACCCAGGCTGGCGGGGTACACCAAACTTGTCCCGAAAACAGGAGCGGGTGAGGGCAATCGGCGCCAGCGTTAAGGCCTCAGCGGCCGGGCGGGAAGGGTGTCGGCTCATAAACGTCAGCGCCCGAAGGCCGCCAGAAACGTTTGGTGCAATGCTTCGACCTGTTGTTCAACATCGGCCATGGGCAGGTTGTTGTCCACCACGTTATCGGCTTTCTGAAGCCTTTGCTCGCGTGGCATCTGGGCCGCAATGATTCGCTCAACCTGTTCCCGGTCGTTGGTATCCCTGGCCATGGTTCTTTGGACCTGCACATCCACCGGCACATCCACCACCACGATTTTCTCAACCAACTCATGCTGGTCGGTTTCCAGCAACAATGGCGACACTAGCAGCACGTAGGGCAGGGCATAGCTGTCTGGATGCAATTGCCGCATCAGTTCTTCGCGGATTACCGGGTGCAACTGCCCCTCCAGCCAGGCACGCTCCTCCGGCGCATCGAATACGATCCGCCGCAACGCCGCCCGGTCCAGCCCGCCATCCGGCAGCAGGATATCCTGCCCGAAGTGCTCCGCAATCTTCGCAAGCGCCGGTGTTCCGGGCTCGACGACCTCACGGGCAACGTCGTCAGCGTCTACCCAATGTACACCCAAGGCCCCGAACAGCCGTGCAATCGTGGATTTGCCAGAGCCAATCCCGCCGGTAAGGCCTATGACTGCCATTCAGACCCCCAAGTAGGCATACCAGGCCGCCTGAATCTCGGTACCAAACCAGAGGCACAGCAGCCCCGCCGCCGCTAAATAGGGCCCGAACGGAATCGGCACCTCACGCCCGTGCTTGCGGAACACCATCAAACTGATCCCCACAATGGCACCAACGACAGACGACAACAAAATCACCGCTGGCAGCAACTCCCAGCCCAGCCAGGCGCCCAGCGCCGCCAACAACTTGAAATCGCCGTGGCCCATGCCTTCCTTGCCCGTTACCAGTTTAAACAGCCAGTAAACCGACCAAAGCGAGAGATAACCTGCCACCGCGCCCCAGAAGGCACTGCTGAAATCCGTCAACACGCCGAAATAGTTCAGAATCAGCCCCAGCCACATCAGGGGCAGAGTCATGCTGTCTGGCAGCAGCTGGGTGTCAAAATCGATCACCGTCAGCGCGATCAACACCCACACCAGCAACAACGACCAAAGAGCAGCTTCTGTCGGCCCTATGACCAGAATGGTCACCACCGAAAACAGGGCGGTAATCGCTTCAATAATCGGGTAACGCGGCGAAATCCCGGATTTGCAGGAAGCACATTTGCCACCCAAAATCAGGTAACTGATCACCGGGATGTTCTCCCATGCGCGGATCTTGTGGCCACAGGACGGGCAGGTGGAAGCCGGCTTGGAGAGCGTGATCGGCTCATCACTCTTACGCTGCCCATCAGGAAGTTCAAGGAAATCCTCACACTGGCAACGCCAATCCTGCTGCATCATCTTTGGCAGGCGAAGGATGACTACGTTGAGGAAGCTGCCGATGCAGAGGGAAATAAAGATAACGACAGTGTAAAGCAGCCACGGAGTAGCAAGAAACGTATCAAGGGAAACCATCAAAACTCTCAATTTGCGCCATCAAAGCCCCTCTCCCCTTGCGGGAGAGGGGTTGGGGAGAGGGGGAGGGCGTAATCAACCAACAACCTGACCCATCTGGAATATCGGCAGGTACATGGCGATAATCAAGCCGCCCACAAGCACGCCCAATACGGACATTATCATAGGCTCCATGAGCGCAGTCAGGTTGTCGACCATGTCATCAACCACAGCCTCGTAATGCTCGGCCACCTTGGCCAGCATTTCGTCCAGATTACCGGATTCTTCACCAATAGCCGTCAACTGAACGGCCATCACTGGAAAAACATCCTGATGTCGCATAGAGGCCTGGAGTTGGGTGCCGCTTGAAACATCAGCCTTGACGCGCTGAATCGCATCCCGATAAACGGCGTTGCCGGTAGCACCAGCAACTGAATCAAGCGCATCCACAAGAGGTACGCCTGCAGCAAAGGTTGTGGAGAGCACTCGTCCGAATTTTGCTACGGCTGATTTATCTAGAATTTCACCAACTACCGGTAACTTGAGGACCAGCCTGTCAACAAGGTCGGAAAACTTCTGTGACCTGCGAACAGCCTCTTTAAAAAGGAAGATCGTGCCTACAATTGAAATCAGTACAACAAACCACCACGATTGCATCCATTCAGATAATTCAACAACCATCTGGGTAAAAACGGGTAACTCTGCGCCGAAGCCTTGGAAGAGGCTTTCGAACTGTGGTACTACTTTTACCAACAGAATTGCAGTCACAATGAGTGCAACAACGACAACTGCAATAGGGTAGGTCATTGCCTTTTTTACCTTCTTCTTGAGAAGCTCTGTCTTCTCAAGATACGTCGCAATGCGGTCCAGCATTTGTTCAAGAGCACCTGCTTTCTCGCCCGAATCAACAAGGTTGCAATAGAGGTCGTCGAAATGCTTCGGATGTTTTCGTAGCGCGCCAGCGAAACTGGTACCTGAGGAGATATCGTTTCGGATGTTGGTAACCAATTCCTGAAGGCCTCTGTTTTCAAGGCCGTCAGCAACAATATCGAAACTCTGAACCAGTGGCACGCCAGCTTTCATCATGGTGGCGAGCTGGCGCGTAAGCATGGCAATGTCGAAAGGCGTGATCTTTTTGCTGCCGCCAAACAGAGGTTTTGGTTTCTTCTTTACTTTGTCTGGAATAATGCCTTGCTTCCGCAACTGGGCCTTCACCAAAGCCAGGTTGGTGCCAGACACCTCGCCCTTGGTTTTGTTACCCCTGCGGTCTTTACCTTCCCAAACGAACGCCTGAAGTTTCTGTGCTTTTTCTGCCATGCTTAATCCTTCGTCACGCGATTGGCTTCCTCAAGGCTGGTCACACCCTCAATCACTTTCTTGAGAGCCGACTGCCGCAAATTCGGGAAGCCCTCGGCCAGTGCCTGCTTTGCAATTTTAATCGAGCTGGCTTCTTCCATAATCATGTTCGCCAGCTCGTCGGTAATCTTGACCACCTCGTAAATCCCGACGCGGCCTTTATATCCTCCATTGCATTTATCACAGCCCTTGGGGCGGTACAACGTGAACCCTGTATCAATTTGTTCCTGTGTGAACCCCTCCGCTAAAAGCACATCCTTGGGAATGTCGGCAGCCTGTTTGCAGGAGTTGCATAGTCTACGGCCCAGGCGCTGGGCAATAATCAGGCTCACTGACGTAGCGATGTTGAAGGAGGGCACGCCCATATTCATCATACGGGTCAGTGTTTCTGCTGCACTGTTGGTGTGAAGGGTTGAAAGTACCAGGTGGCCGGTTTGCGCCGCCTTGATTGCGATGTTTGCGGTTTCCAGGTCCCGGATCTCGCCCACCATGATGATGTCCGGGTCCTGGCGCAGGAACGCCCGCAGTGCCTCAGCAAAACCGAGGCCGACCTTGGTATTCACGTTCACCTGGTTGACGCCCTCCAGGTTAATCTCCGCCGGGTCCTCCGCCGTCGAAATGTTTCTTTCGGGCGTGTTCAGAATGTTAAGGCCGGTATACAGCGATACGGTTTTACCGGAACCGGTCGGCCCGGTAACCAGAATCATTCCCTGCGGCTGCTCCAGGGCATCCATATACAGCTTTTTCTGTTCTTCTTCATAACCCAGAACGTCAATGCCCAGCTTGGCCTGGCTTGGGTCCAGAATCCGCAGAACAATCTTTTCGCCCCAAAGTGTCGGCAAGGTGTTTACCCGGAAATCGATGGCCTTTGTCTTGGACAGCTTCATCTTGATCCGACCATCCTGGGGGACCCGGCGCTCCGAGATATCCAGTTGGGCCATGATCTTTATACGGGCAGAGAGCTTTGGAGCCAGCTTGATAGAAGGGCGCGACATTTCCTTGAGAATGCCATCCGTGCGGTATCGAACCCGGTAGGTTTTTTCATAGGGTTCAAAGTGTACGTCCGAAGCACCGCCACGAATGGCGTCAAGAAGCATCTTGTTCACATACTTTACGATGGGCGCATCGTCCACATCACTTGTCGCGACAACAGCGTCGTCTTCCTGCTCGCCGCCTTCGGTCTCAACCCCCTCCAGGTCCGCGTCGTCCAGATCACCCATCGACGTATCGTGGGACTCAAGATACTTGTCAATGGCTTCCCGGAGCTTGGCGTCGTCAACCAGGATGGCGTCTGTGCTCAGACCGGTATTAAACTTGATCTCGTCTAACGCCTGGATGTTGGTCGGGTCGGAGACCGCAATAAACAGCCGGTTCCCACGCTTATAGAGCGGCAGGGCGTTGTGTTTTCGTATCAGTTTTTCGTCTACGACCTTGTCGGGCATCATCTCCGGCATAAAGGCGTTGAGATCCAGAACCGAAACGCCGAACTCCATCGCGGCGGAGAACGCGAGCCCTCCGCTGTTCGCCAGGTTGTTCTGTACCAGGTAGGTAATGAGTGGAATGCGATTGTGAGATGCTTGAAGAAAGGCATCCTTCGCGACGGATTCATCAATAAGCCCGTCATCGACGAAGCGTCTCGCCAAGCCTGTAAGCGTTACATTGCTTTTATTGGTAGACATAAATTGTGTAAAAAACGCAGCCTAAGTGTCTGAAACGGATGTTGGTCTAATGGAGTGAGTTTAGATGGCTGGCAACGGTTTGGAAAGGCGTGCGGGTAATGAAGTGGTCGTATGCCCGGAAAACACGGTGTCTATGGATGTGTCATCTGACAAAAATTGTCACCCAGTGACGCGTCAGGGCATGGGGTCGACTTCTTTTGTCGATGCGATGAATTTCACAATGTTTTATAAAGTGCTGATAATAAGGCGTTTGTCGACGGCTGACTTTAGTTGGCACGAGCAATGCTTAACGAAATCCAGGCTCTAGATACCGGTCACGGGTGCGATTCCACCGGGCCTGGGCCGTATCGAGTAGATTAACGACAAACACAGAGGTCGACCAATGAAGAACATTCAAATGAATCACGCCCAGAAGGGTTTCACACTTATCGAACTGATGATCGTTGTTGCGATCATTGGTATTTTGGCCGCGATTGCTATTCCGCAGTATCAGGACTACATCTCGCGCACGCAAGTTAGCCGAGTAGTAGGCGAAATCTCTGCTTTGAAGACAGCTATGGAAGAAGAGCTGATGCGCGGTGATGCTCCGGACACTGTTGATACTACAGTAGCTCCGGTGCCAGCTAACGCGGCTGCAGAGCTGGGATGGACAGGTTCTGATTTGTTGGCCACTGCGCTCGGCATTAACATCCCCGCAAACGGCACGGGAACTGTAGTAGCTACTATGGACGGGAATGTAAGTTCCGGCATCAATGGCACGACCGTTACCCTTACTCGCACAGCTGATGGTGTCTGGAGTTGCGCGGTTGACGGTAGCTCAGCATCGGCGTTCAAGGAATCATTCGCGCCGGCTGGTTGTCCTGCATCGTAAATCGCTTTGAGGTAACCTAAAGCGGTTGGTTTATGTCGGGCAAATTATAAAAATTGCCCGACATAATTCTGAAAAGCCCGACGGCGATCCAAAGCCTCGGGCTTTTTTTGTTGTGCGCCAGGCAT
>NZ_DFMB01000021.1:0-127864 GCF_002375325.1 Marinobacter sp. UBA3604 | reverse complement strand
CCCCTCATGAGAAATTCGGGCTAAGAACGATGAAGGTCTCATTTATGGTTTTATTTGAATATTCTCTTCCTTGGTACATCACATACTTGATGACTCGGTCATGATCTATATTTTTAAGCTTAATTTTCTTGAAATATCGATCAATTATTCTCGCCTTTGAGACGTAATTATTCCTCGTTGAACTAGAGAGATTTCCACATTCATAGAAAAACCATTCCTCCAACAACTTTCCGATTTCCGTGTTGTAAAAAACAGGGTTTTTGCGAGAATTAGTTTTTTTCATAACGACTCCTTTTAGTTAAGATGTTCGTTATGATATTTGGCAGTTTTTATTTTGTAAATGGCAATTAAAATAATAATGTTATTTGTTTACTATTTAATTATTGACACTATATTTAAATTTTTCAACAAATTCATAACTTTGTAAATTTGTTAAGATTTTGTAATTTTTACATTTGCACAATTTTATAATGCCAATTTCAGCGAACTACGACCTTATTCCAATCTATCGAGAATAGTTTTAAGGCGCTTTAGACTCGGTGCAGAGCCATATCGACCATAAGTAATTTGATCGTGTTTATGACCGAGTAGATGGGCTGCAATGTGTTCAGGAACACTTTTTCGGTTCAAGGCATCGGTGAAAGTATGCCTAAAACTATATGCGGTCGGTGACTGCCCCTTTGTTGAAGTAGAAACGTAAGCGCGTATGTAGCGATTAAGTCTAGTCGTGAAGTTCCTCGACCAATCGTTATACTTCCCTGTCGGTGAGGTCGAAAATAATTGATGGTGCTTTTCCTGTTTTCTATCCTTGAGATATTCCAGAAATCCCATGTCCAAAATACTTTTAGGCAAGGGAAGGTTTCGCTTCGAAGCTGGTGTTTTCAAGTGCTGCTGAGGTCCTGCGTCGGTAATTATCAAGTACCAGATGTTATGGGCCTCATCGCATGCAACATCGTCACAGCGTATCTGACAGGCCTCACTAGGCCTTAAACCCATTTTTAACTGAAGTGATGCTATCAGCCGGTTCTCAAGCCCGCCCAACCCTTGGAATGGCTTCGCTTTGAAAAGCTCCTCAAGCTGGGTGCCTGTCCAGATTATGCGCTGATCAATGTCTTTGCGATCATCGGCTACTTTTAGCCTCAGTCGAGCGAAGGGATTGCGTGTGATGTACTCCATTGATTCGCACCAGGCAATAAACTGCCGAGCGACGCTAACGTGTTCGTTAACCGTCTTGGGGGCCCAGTTGGTGCGTGCTACGAGGTCATCCCGATAGCCTACAGCCTGTTTCGGCCCAAATCCTTTTAGACCAAACTGATCAAGGTACACTCCAAACGGCTTTAACCGGTTAAATAGCTGCGCCAGATATCTTTCTGTGCAGCTCCCTTCTGCTTTTTTATGCTTAATAAATTCTTGAATGAGAATGGCGGAGGCTTGGCGCTTATTTCTAGTGCTTCTTTGACTTGCTTTTGGAGAGCGACTGGGAGGCGAAAGGACGGGAGCTGAAGAGGTGAACACCGGCGGTGCTATTCGAACAGCATCAATGGCTTGGTTAAAAACTTCAATCGATTTAAAAGTTGAGTCCTTCTCGAAAAGTTCTAGGACAGCATGTGTGACGCGAGCATTTAGCTTGAGTGCTTCCGACCGGGACTTTGTTCGCAGGGAAATTCTTACGGTGTGGGGAAAACCGGAGCGATGCCATTTTCGAGGCAGCGGGATTCGACTGTAATAAACTGCGTGAGATGATCTTTGAAGGTACATTGTTCCACCAGGTTGTTCCACCTAGTAAAACGCTTCGGCTAAACCGAAAAAGCCCTTATATCTCAGTCACTTACGCCAAAAAAATGGCGGAGAGGGAGGGATTCGAACCCTCGATACGCTATTAACGTATACACACTTTCCAGGCGTGCGCCTTCAGCCACTCGGCCACCTCTCCAATACTCTTTAAATAAACCGTTCCAAATCAGCAACGTCGTCGCTCATTTGAGGGCGCAAACTCTAATGGTTTTGTTCCGGTTTGGCAACTCCAATTTAAAAATCCTTTCTCCCACTCACTTCTTGGTCGGCATCGGCCATGATCGACACACTGCCAGTGTATTCGGGGCGAGAACCAGCCAGGGCTTTGTGCAATACTGGGATTAAACAAGAACCCGCCTGCAGGGAGGAAACGTTTATGCTGATGAGCGCGGAACAATCAACACTGGTTCTGATCGACCTTCAGAAAAAGCTGATGCCAGTCATTAGTCATGGCGAATCGGTGCTGTCGGAATCCGTGAAGCTGGCTCAAATTGCCCGGCTCATGGAGGTGCCGGTGATTGTCACCGAGCAGATTCCCGAAAAGTTGGGCCACAACGCCGATGAAGTAGCCGCCCTTGCCGATCAGACGGTCACCAAGATCCACTTTGACGCCTGTGGCGGCGGCCTGCTGAAGGCCATCCCCAATGATCGCAAGCAGATCATTATTGGTGGCTGTGAAGCCCATGTGTGCCTGCTGCAATCCGCCCTTTCGCTTCTGGCGGCCGGTTTCGGCGTGTGGGTGGTCGAGAACGCCACCGGCTCCCGCCATGACAATGATCGTGACGCGGCCCTCGAACGCCTGCACAAAGCCGGCGCCACCATTGTGACCGTTGAAATGGTCGCCTTTGAGTGGATGCAACACAGCGAACATCCGCGCTTCCGGGACGTTCAGCGATTAATCAGATAGCGTCACCGGAAACGGATAAGTCCGGCACCGGGCAGTCGTCGTACTGACGGTCAAATGACATAACCGGAGATCGCCATGCTCAACATGGACTTCAGCCAGAAAGTCGTCATTCAGACCGGTGAAAAGGAATGGATCCCCAGCCCGGCTGGCGGCGTACTCCGTAAACCCCTCGCCCGTGAAGAGGCCGAGCGTGGCCACGCCACGAGCATCGTGCGCTATGAGCCCGGCGCCAGCTTCAATCGGCATGAACATCCACTGGGCGAGGAAATCCTGGTACTTGAAGGAGTGTTTTCCGACGAAACCGGGGATTACGGTAAAGGCACCTACCTCCGCAATCCTCCCGGCAGTGGCCACGCGCCATTCAGCAAAGAAGGCTGCGTATTGCTTGTGAAGCTCCATCAATTCGATGAGCGTGACACAGCGACTGTGCGCATCGACACCAGTACCGCTGACTGGTTGCCTGGTATCGGTGGCTTGAAAGTAATGCCATTGCACGAGTTCGAACACGAACACGTGGCGCTGGTGAAATGGCCCGCAAACGAGAAATTCCAGCCCCACCGACATTTTGGAGGCGAAGAGATATTGGTGCTGTCAGGCGAGTTCTGCGACGAAAACGGACGTTACCCTGCAGGCACCTGGATACGAAGCCCCCATATGAGCCAGCATCACCCTTTTGTCGACGAAGAAACGGTCATCTGGGTAAAAACCGGCCACCTTCCTGTATAACGAGCCGGCCAGCCGATCTGAGCTCTAAAAAATATTTACGTTTACGTAAAGTAGATCTATCTACCTGTTACCGCTGGAATTTTCAAAATCACCAAAAAATGCATGAATTTCAACCATTGACGACGATGTAAAAGCTATCTAGTCTTCTCTCGTTGAACCCCAAAAGGGTATCGACACATGAAATCATGCCAACCGGCCTATCTGCCGGGGCATAACAATAAAATGACCACGGAAGCCGTGATCCGGCCTTGTGGAAGAGGATTTCAGCATGTCACTGGTAAATCAGTCCCTGTGCATGGGCCCATGCGCCCACACCCTGCAACACCCTACAGCTCCTTTCCTTTCTCTGACGCTTTGTGCATCCCGATCGCTCCGACCGGATCTTTCACGACTATCCAAACTCATACAACTACCAAATCCGACCGGCAGTTAATCGCGTCCAACACCCGATAGCGATTGAGTTTCGGCAGCGCCCGCAATCTACCGCCGGCCTCCGTCACAAGGGCGAATCCCTGTGCAAGAACCACCCGGAGCAAAAGGAATCCAAACAATGACTGTATTTACGCATCCTGAATTCGACCACCACGAACATCTGACGTTTTGCTGCGATCCAGAGACCGGGCTGCGCGCCATTATTGCCGTACACAATACCTCCCGTGGACCCGCGCTGGGCGGATGCCGCATGTATCCCTACGCCAGCGACGAAGAAGCACTGACAGACGTTCTCCGCCTGTCCCGGGGGATGACTTACAAGTCGGCACTGGCCAACCTTGACCTCGGCGGTGGCAAGTCCGTCATCATCGGCGATCCACGCCAGCACAAAACCGAAGCCCTGCTTGAATCCATGGGGCGTTTCCTGGAACAGCTTGGCGGACTGTACATCGCTGCCGAGGACTCGGGCACCAGCGTAGCCGACCTCCAGGTCATGGGCCGTAAAACGTCCAATGTGGCCGGCATCAGCGAACGCCCGGGTTTTGATGGCAGGCCCAGCAACGGTGACCCCTCTCCGGCCACGGCCTGGGGCACCTTTGTGGGCATTAATGCTGCCGTTAAGCACAAGCTCGGCCGTAGCGACCTTGAGGGGTTGAATGTGGCGATTCAGGGCATCGGCAACGTTGGTTACCGCCTGGCTCGACACCTGAAAGAAGCTGGCGCGAAACTCTGGGTCTACGACGTCCACCAGGACCAGATGGATCGGGCGGTTGCCGAGCTGGGCGCGACGCCGGCTAGCGCCGACGAAATTCTCTACCTGCCGGTAGACGTGGTTGCGCCCTGTGCCATGGGCGCTGTCCTGAATGATCACTCCATTCGTAAGCTACAGGCCACCATCGTGGCCGGCGCCGCTAACAATCAGTTGGCCACCCAGGCTCATGACCAGGCCCTCTTCGAACGTGGAGTGCTCTATGCCCCAGACTTTGTAATCAACGCTGGCGGCATTATCGACGTGTGTTACGAGCGCAAGGGACCCGACCCCCAGGCCGTTCGCAAACACGTCGATTCCATAGCCAATACCCTGGAGGAAATCTTCCAGCGCTCGGATCGCGATGGCCTGCCCACCGGGCAGATCGCCGATCAACTCGCAGAGGAGCGATTCCGGCATAAATCCCGTTGATGGTGGCTAACGCCGCCACTCACTCCCCCGAAAACAAAAACAGTAAGCAGGAGAATACAATGAGTAATGCTTCTTCATCCGCTGAAGGCGGTGCCATGGGCCAGGCGACAGCCAAGCGTGGGCTGTGGTCTTCGCGCCTGGCATTCATACTTGCCGCGACGGGCTCAGCAGTGGGCCTGGGTAATATCTGGAAATTCCCCTACATCACCGGTGAAAACGGCGGTGGCGCCTTCGTCCTGGTATACCTGCTGTGCATTGCGGCGGTGGGCCTACCCATTATGATGGCCGAGGTATTAGTCGGTCGCCGTGGCGGTCACAGCCCCGTTAACAGCATGCGGGCCATAACCAGCCAGGAAGGCCTGAAACCGGCCTGGCGTTGGGTGGCGGCCGTCGGGGTTCTGGCGGGGTTCCTGATCCTCTCTTTCTATTCGGTGATCGGCGGATGGGCAATTTCCTATGTCGGCACCGCCGCCACCGGACAGTTGGCGGGCCAGTCGGCTGAGTCCATAGGCGCCATTTTCTCCGGCCTGTTGGGCGATCCCATCAAGCTGCTTCTGTGGCACACCCTGTTCATGGCGCTGGTGATGGTCGTGGTTGCACGAGGTGTACGTTCCGGGCTTGAGCGTGCCGTCAGCATTCTGATGCCGGCCCTGTTCGTGCTCCTGCTGATTGTCGTGGGCTATGCGATGACCACTGGCCACTTTGGCCAGGCCGTCGCCTTCCTGTTCCAGCCCGACTTCTCGAAGCTCACCACTTCGGGCGTTTTGGTTGCCCTGGGCCACGCCTTCTTCACGCTCAGCCTCGGCATGGGCGTCATGATGGCCTACGGCTCCTATCTGCCAAAAAACATCTCCATCGCCAAAACCTCCGTGACCGTCTCGATCATGGATACCGCCGTGGCCTTGCTGGCCGGGTTGGCTATTTTCCCAATCGTATTTGCCAATGGCCTTGAGCCAGGCGCCGGTCCCGGCCTGATCTTCCAAACCCTGCCACTGGCATTCGGGCAAATGCCTATGGGCAGCCTCTTCGGTACGCTGTTCTTCGTGTTGCTGATCTTTGCCGCCTGGACATCCGGCATTTCGCTGCTGGAGCCCATTGTCGAATGGCTTGAGGAACAGAAGGGGTTGAACCGTACGGTGAGCACCGTCGGAGCAGGCATCGTCTGCTGGTTACTGGGTGTGGCCTCCGTGCTTTCACTGAACCTGTGGTCGGACGTGACACCGCTGGGCATGTTTGCGATGTTCGAAGGCAAAACCATCTTCGACCTTCTGGATTTCCTGACCGCAAATATCCTGCTGCCCCTGGGTGGACTGCTGGTCGCCGTGTTTGTCGGCTGGACAATGTCTCGACAGGCGTTGGAAAGCGAACTGGGCATGTCACCGGGCACATTCTCGGTCTGGTATCGCGTCCTGCGTTACTTCACACCCGTTGCTGTCGCCGTCGTGTTCGTCTACAACCTGGTATAACCAATCAAGCGGGATGCCGGCCCCTGTTCTGGGGCCGGCTTATCAGCCAAACGGCCATCAAGACACCGTGTAACACCAGGAACGGTATGGCAATCAGCAACAGTCCATTCCAGTCAAACGCCGCCAATACCGCACCAGCACTCAGTGCAGCTGTCGCCTGCGAGCCGAATACCATCAGGTCGTTGAGCCCCTGAACACGGAACCGCTCCTCATCGCGATATCCCTGCGGCAACAGCGTGGTGCCACCAACAAACAGGAAGTTCCAGCCAACCCCCAACAGGATGAGTGCAAACAGGTAGTGGTGAAAGCTGATACCGCTGAACGCCAGGGCCACACACCCCAGATAGGCCAGCAATCCCAGCCCCATCATCCTCGGAATACCCACCACACGAATTAACCAGCCACTGACCAGCGACGGCAAATACATGGCCATGATGTGAATCTGAATGACCCACTTGGCATCTTCAAGCGGGTGATCGGCCACTTCTGTCATACTCAGCGGTGTTGCCGTCATGATAAAACTCATGAGGGCATAACCGATGGCGGCGGCACTGATCGCCGCCCATATGACCGGTTGCCTCAGGATGTCGGTCATCGGGCGACCGCCCTCCCCCAAGGCTTCCCGGACTCGCTCCCCGCTGGCGCGGTACCCGAATACCAGTACGACCATGGCAAGCACCTGCACGACACTCAGTGCAAGCCAGCCGCCCATGAAAGGGTATTCGGCTTGACCTCCACCACCGACAAGCGCAATTTCCGGCCCCAGCCACGCCGCTACAAGACCACCGAGAAGTACCCTGGCTGCGGCGGAGCCAGCCATCTCGGGCGCCACCGACTCCATGGCCGCAAAGCGGTATTGGTGAACCACCGCCAGCCCGGTTCCACCCACAACCGCCGCAACGCACAAGAACGGGAAACTTGCGCTCCAGGCTGCCAGCGTACCGAACAATCCGGACATCGTACCCGCCAGCGCGCCAAGCAACATAACCGGCTTGCGCCCCAGACGCTCCATCATCCACGTAGCAGGCTTGATAGTCAGCACCGTACCAACAACCACAAGGCCCACGGGCAGGGTTGCCCACTCAGGCGATGGCGCCAGAAGACGTCCGTGAATGCTTCCGATAAAAACGATAAAAGGCGCTGTACACATGGCAAGCGCCTGGGCGGCGACCAGTATCCATACATTGATCGGCATTGGGTGGGCCTATTTTTTGCGGTAGATGATACCTGGGTGGCACTGCACCATTTCGTAGAGATGAGGCAACCCGTTCAGCGATTCCGATGCTCCCAGTATCAGGTAACCACCGGGATTGAGGGTGGCATGGATACGGGTCAGGATGTCCTTTTTAAGCTCTGCCGAGAAATAGATCAGTACGTTCCGGCACATAACGATATCAAACTTTCCGAGCATGTAGCGTTCGAGCAGGTTGAGTTCCCGGAACTCAACCATGCTCTTGATCTGCGGTCGGATTTGCCAGCTACCATTCATCGCGGGAGTGAAAAACTGCTTCTGACGCTCGGGCGACAGTCCCCGGCCAATGGCAATCATCTCATACTCGCCACGGCGCGCAACCTCAAGAACGCTTTTGGAGATGTCGGTGGCGGTGATCTTCACATCCCGCAGCCTACCCGGCCGTTGGCGACGAAATTCTTCAATAATCATCGCTACCGAATAGGGCTCCTGCCCTGTCGAGCAGGCTGCCGACCAGATACGGAGTGACTGCGCTGATTTTCTGTCGCCGAACTCCGGCAGCAGCTTTTCCTGCAGGATGCGGAACGGGTGATTGTCCCTGAACCAAAGTGTCTCATTCGTCGTCATCGCATCGATCACGACTTCCTTCAAACTGCTGCGACCGGTTCGCTTCACGCGATCCAGCAGATCACCCAGGGTACTCAACTTGTTCTCTTCCATGATCCGCCGTAACCGGCTTTTCACCAGGTACTGCTTGTTGTCCCCGAGCAAAATTCCACACGCATCCTGCAGGAATGTCTTAAACGCCTCGTATTCCTGTGGGGTTATCTCAGCTTTCATTGGATCTCAGTATCGAGTGGGTCGGAAGTGACACCGGCGTCACTGCTCGCGATCGACAATTTCCATAACCCTTTCAGCCAACTCATCGGGGCTGAATTTTGCCATGAAATCGTCAGCGCCTACCTTCTGCACCATTGCCTTGTTGAACACGCCACTCAAGGACGTGTGCAGCATGATGAATACGTCCTTGATTGCAGGCTCATTTTTGCACTTGGTGACCAAAGTGTACCCGTCCATTTCCGGCATTTCGACATCGGATATGATCAGACACAGGTGGTCGACGGCCTGGGAACCATCTGCCGTAACTTCTTTTAGATAATCCAGGGCCTGCTTGCCGTCATTTTTTGTCACCACCTCCATACCGATGGCCGTGAGGCACCGCTCTATCTGACGTCGGGCCACTGCGGAATCATCCACAACGAGCACTGGTAGATGGCCGGGCACCCGCTCTGAACTGCGGTTGCGGACGTCTTCGGTGACATCCTCCTCAAACGGAGAGACTTCAGAGAGTATCTTTTCAACATCGATAATCTCAATCAGCTTGTCTTCAAAGTGCGTTACCGCTGTCAGGTAAACGTCTTTGCCCGCCCCCTTGGGTGGCGGCAGGATGTCTTCCCAGTTCATATTCACGATGCGGTCGACACCAGCCACCAGGAAACCCTGGGTTTTTCGGTTGTACTCAGTAATGATCACGAAGCTGGTGGCCATCTCTTCCTTGGGAATACCGGGAAGCCGGATTGACATACCAAGGTCAATGATAGGGATGGTCTCGCCACGAATATGGGCCACGCCCCGAACCATAGGGCGACTGTTCGGCAACGACGACAGCCTGGGGCACTGCAACACTTCCTTGACCTTGAAGACGTTGATGCCGTACATCTGCCGGCCACGAAGGCGAAATAACAGAAGCTCCAGACGATTCTGGCCCACCAGCTGGGTGCGCTGATTTACACTGTCCAATACCCCTGCCATCGTTTATATCTCCCACTCGAAACGTCTTGCTGCCGGCACGCATCTTGCTGCGTTATTCTAGAAAGTCGCGTGGAACCGGCTATGTGCCGGTTTATTGACTCACTCGATAGGCTTAACGGCCGAATCCGGAAATCATTAGGATATTCCTGAACTCGGGGCTTTACCCGGTTAATGACAGCATAGGACAAACTGCCGCGTATGCGCATTACCAATTTCGCCATCATATTGTTATTCGCCGTAACAGCCGGCCCGGCAATGGCCTCCACGACCACGGCCGAACAAATTCAAAGCAGCGCGGAACAATTTCTGGAGGCATTTTCAGAGGCTCAGGCAAACGAAGGCTTTACGGTTTCCCACGATACTGGCCAACTCGACGCACGCCTCTCGCTCGCAACCTGTGATACCCCACTCAGCGTATCGTTCAGCGGCGACCCCTGGAGAACCACCCAACCCTCGCTACTGGTTTCCTGCGAGGGCGAGCGCCCCTGGCGCATGTTCCTTCCGGTATCCGTCACGATAACCGGTGAAGCCATGGTCGCCGCCCGCCCCCTGGGGCGCGGCGAACGACTGACAAAAGCGGCAATACAGTCGGATAACGTGGTGGTGAATTCGATTCGACGGGGCGCAATAACCAATGTCGACCAGTTAATGGGCATGGAAATGCGCCGCGGCGTGAACGCCGGTACCGTATTTACACCGGATTTGGTGCTGGCTCCGGCAGCGATCGAACGCGGAGACCATGTTATCATCAGCGCCCGCAGCGGAAATTTTTCGGTAAACTCAAGGGGTAAGGCCCTGGCTAGTGCCGGGATTGGAGAACAGGTTCTGGTTGAGAACCTCTCGTCCTCCCGCACCGTGCGTGCCCGTGTGACTGCTCCCGGGCATGTCGAGATTCCCATGTAACCTCGTTCCCGGCATTGATTCACCGGAAACGGCAATCTGTTGCCGGTTTTTTGGAAAGATGACAAGAGTGTCATTTAACTCTTGCAAAAATCGCTAAAGAAACGTCAGGCCATGCCGATAGACAGGTATGAAATTTTGGAGCCGCCCAACGCGGCCGACCAGTTAAGCAGGTAACGTTATGTCAGTTGACTTTAATGGAATAGGCCCAGGCCAGGTCAACACCCAGAAAACCACGGCCGATAAATCTTCCGCTACCCAGAGCACTCAGCCCTCTACAGCTGAGCAGGCAAAGACCCAGGCGCAAGGCGCCCGTGGTGAAAATGTCAATTTGAGCAGCCAGGCGAAGAACCTGAAACAGCTCGAACAAAAGCTCGGCAGTTATCCGGAAATGGACGATGACCGTATCGAGCAGATCCGCTCTGCCCTTGAAAGCGGCTCCTACAAGGTTGATGCAGAGAAACTGGCCCAGAAAATGCTTGAGATGGATGAAAGCATTTTCGGGTGAGTAGATCATGGCCGCAATTGATGAACTGAAAGACCTTTTATCTCAGGATATCCGTCAACTCGAATCCCTGGCGGACGTCCTGCAGCAGGAAAAAGCCTGCCTTTCCACATCTGATATCCGTAAACTCGAATCACTGACTGGCGAGAAAAACACTCTGTTGGGTCAGATTCGTGAACGGGCCAAACTCAAAATCCGCCTTCTGGTGTCGATGGGGTTTCGACCTGAAAACGGAGCACCCTCACGGTTTATTCTCAGCGCCGGCCTGTCAGATGTTTACGACTTGTGGCGGGAGGCCGACGAACGCCTTAAGACCTGTCACCAGTTGAATAGCAATAATGGGCGGGTTGTCAGTCACCTTCAGAAGCGCCTTTCACGTCTTACTGATATATTCCGCGGCGTTTCCGGGCACCAGACCCTCTACGGTGCTCAGGGCGAGCAAAAGGCCGTATCACACCGTACCGTTCTGGCGAGCGCCTGACGGCTTCTGGGCTCCGCAAACGTCGGAGCCCAACGCATCCCATCAGCGAGTATAGATCGTCATCTGTGAATCGGGATGGAAGCGGATATTGTCGAGTGCAATGTTCCCCATGGACGGTCCCTGACTGCCGCTGACCCGTATATTGTCCATGCGGATCTGTTCGATCCTTTCCGGGAACGCCAGGGTGAGTCCGCCATCGTCACGAACCATGTAACGGGGAACATCATCCCGATAATGCACACCGGATATCGTCAGATCAGAATCCAGGAAGTTCAGCACCGGCACGAAAATGTTCGCTGTTAGTTTCAGGCCTTCGATGACATCCGGATCAACCTCTCCTGTCCCGTCGTTACTTCCGGTCATGGCAGATACCGTGGCGATACGATCCAACAAGGATTGATCACCCTGCCCCGACACGCCGGCCATCTCGTCGTCATTAAGCGGCGCCAAACCGGCACGCTCGTACAATTGCGCGGCGTCCGTAACGTCTCGTGAATCATTCGTGGTGCTGCCAGCGGCAAAACTGACCAATGGCTGAAAAGGCAATACCGCCATAGTGACCAGTGCAGCCGCGTTGCGGTAACGGGATTGGTGCTTGAGAACCCGATGCAACTCGCGCTCGGTAATCCAGCCGGACTGTATAAACACCTCGCCGAGCCGCTGACCGGTCTCATGCTGTAGGCGCAGGCCCTCTTCCAACTGAATTTCGGAAAGGTATCCCCGGTTTATCAGCAACCGACCGAGACGGGATTTTTCTTCGAAGCCCTGACGGATTTTCAAGGTATGCCTCCAATAGCTTCACAGTGATTGCCGTACAACCTGGCCCGGTCAGAGTGCATCAATGCCACTGATGCGATAAAAGGTTAGCTGATAGTCATGAACTCCGCAGGGAATATGCCCGACTTGACAAGTATTATCTGCTAACATCCTGCAACAGACTGGATTCATGGGAACAGTATCGCAGCAAACATTCCCGAAGCTACCTACTATTCCCTGAACTAACTACGTGAGCCATTATAGAATGACAAATTTCGTAAAACCGTTTCGTTATGTGATGCAAATCGCTCTATCTGTAACCTTCATGCTGGGTATCGGCAACTGCCTGGCGGCAGAAGGGCAACAGAATGAGCTGCCCCAGGTGATTATTGAAACCAGCGAAGGTGCCATTGAGGTGACTCTGCGCCCGGACATCGCTCCCGAGACCGTTGAGAATTTTATTACCTATGCCAAAAACGGGTTCTACGAGGGAACGCTGTTCCATAGGGTCATTCCAGGTTTCATGATCCAGGGCGGCGGTTTTGATCAGGATCTAAACCAGAAGCAGACCCGTAGCCCCATCCGGAACGAAGCCAGGCCAACCGCCAAAAACCTTCGCGGAACCATCGCCATGGCCCGCACAAGCTCACCGGACTCCGCCACGTCCCAGTTTTTTATCAACCTGACCGACAACGATTTCCTGAACGCAGGTGTCCGCGGCCCGGGCTACGCGGTATTTGGTAAGGTAACAGGGGGAATGGGTGTCGTGGATGCCATCGCCAGCAAGAAAACGGTGAGATCCCGAGGCATGGCGGATGTACCCCAGGAACCCGTCATTATTCGTAGCGTTTCGGTTCGGCAAACCGATACCGCGACAGAGTAGCCCGTTAAGCCTACTGACCGGATACAACGATCGTGACTGACCTCAGCCTCCCCTCCATTGAAACCGCCGACATTGATTGGAGCAATGGCGCGCCCCGCTGTCGCCGCTTTGGCGATGTTTACTTCTGCAGCGAGAATGGTCTTGAAGAAGCGCGATACGTGTTTATCGGCCAGAACCGGCTTAGCGAACGTTTTTCCTTATTGCCCGCAGCCTCCTCCTTCGTCATCGCGGAAACGGGGTTTGGCACTGGCCTGAATTTCCTCGCAGCCTGGCAAGCCTGGAATGAAACAGCCACACCACGCCACGGTTGCCTGCATTTCGTCTCCGCCGAACGCCACCCGTTGACTCCGCAGGACCTTGCCCGAGCACTTACGATGTGGCCGGAGCTCAAGGCCTACGCTGACGAACTGCTCGAACAGTATCCTGCCCTCACCTCCGGCACCCATCGCCTGGTGCTCGCCGGTGGTCGTGTCAGGCTCACACTTTTTTTCGGCGATGTGGCCGATGCCTGGCGTGAGCTGGATTTTCAGGCGGATGCCTGGTTCCTGGACGGTTTCGCGCCCGCCAAAAATCCGGGCATGTGGACAAGTGAAATCATCGACGCGATACCGGGCCACAGCAAGCCCGGCGCGACGCTCGCCACCTTTACATCCGTTGGCGAGGTGCGGCGACGGCTGATTGCTGCTGGTTTCGCCATGCGAAAAGCAACCGGATTTGGCCAGAAATGGGACATGTTGACCGGCACACTGGGTGATGCCACCAGCCCCGGAACACCACCAGCCGCGAATGATGTTGAATCCATTGCCATCATCGGCGCCGGGGTTGCCGGCAGCCTGCTCGCCCGGAATCTGGCGGAGCGGGGATTGCATGTCACGGTGATTGACCAGGCTCAAGAGGCTGGAACAGCCGCCTCTGGCAATATCCAGGGTGCGCTGTATGTCAAACTGGGCATTGAGTTCAACGATCAGGCAAAGCTCGGTCTCTCATCGTTGCTGTTCAGTCAACGTTACTATCAACAGTTCGGCGGGGAGCACTGGCATCCTTCCGGGCTTGTTCAACTGGCGCACAGTGATAGCGAGCAAGACCGTCAGAACCGCTTCATCGCCCGCAACGACTATCCAAGCGCCGTATTGCAGCAGATCAGCCCGGAACAGGTGTCTGAGCTTGCCGGCATTCCGCTGACTCGGGGAGGCCTCTGGTTTCCTCGCAGTGGATGGCTTGAACCCGGCGGCCTTTGCCGGGATTTGATAGAGCACGAGCGGATCTTTCAATGTTTTGGGTTTGACGTCCACCGACTTACCCCTTGCAACGGCAAATGGCATATCGCAGGTAACGGCGAGCAGGATGTTGTGGTCGACCGGGTGGTGATATGCGCCGGCCATCAGACACCGGACCTGATTCCGTTGAAGGGCGGCTTCCGTTTTCGTGCGATTCGAGGGCAAGTAACCCACTTGCCTGCGAAGGCGGTCAATTGCCCTGATGTAGTGGTATGTGGATCAGGGTATCTCAATCCCGCCCACGGTGGCATGACACTGGCGGGTGCCACCTTCGATCTTCATGACTCATCGCCAACCCTTTCCACCGAAAGCCACCGGGATAACCTTTCAATGCTGGATGCGATGGTTCCAGGCTCGGTAAACAGGGATTCAGGCGACGTTGATCCGGCGAAACTCGATGGCAAAGTCGGGTTTCGATGCACAACCCATGATTATCAGCCGGTCGCTGGTCCACTAGTGGACGCTTATGGGCAACCATTGGAAGGCATCAACCTGTTTACCGGCTTGGGCAGCAAGGGGTTGAGTTACGCTCCCCTGCTCGCAGAGTACCTTGCCGACCGGCTCTCCGGGCAGCCTGTCTGCCTCCCCGGATCCCTGGCAAAACGGGTCGCGACGGGCCGCTGCCACCGCGTGGAAATAACAGAGCAGGAAACTATTAGCGCCTGAAGAAATCAAATTGTCTGCCGATAACCGGAGAAGGCCCTGTTGTAACCGGAGCAGATCATTATGTCCATTCATGTCAGTGAACCCGGCAGACCCGTTGGGACACGCCTGCCGGAGATATTCCGGGGCCGCCGCGTAGGTGACGTTACAGAACTGAGCGAATCCCACAATATCGATGTTCAGCACAGTGAGGCAACCGACGCCGAGTTCCAGCTTGCCGCCCGCTCCGGACGGCAGCGTGCCATTGAGGAATACGGTGCCGCAGCGTCCGGTGAACCCAAAGAGCGACGGGCCTACCTGCCGGTATCCCAGATCTGCACCCCCGCCCTGCACTCTCTGCCAGCCACCGCAAGCGTTGCTGACGCGATGGAAGCCATGGATGAAAACGGCGTCAACCATCTCGTGATTACCGCAGACGGTAACGTAGCAGGGCTCGTGGATCTACGCTGGTTGCTAGCCTGGCTCCACGAAACCGATGCAAACGCCATGAGCGCGAGCTTCGTGAATATCGAACTACCCGCCTTCCTGACCTCGTCGCCCGAGACCGATGCCCACCAGTTGGCAAGGCTGATGCTCGCTCACCAACTGAATGCGGCCCTGGTGGTTGATGAGAGGGGCCAGTCAGCCGGTATCGTCACCAGCACCGATTACCTGAAGTTGTACGCCAACGCCAGCCGGCACGAGGGTAGCGTATAGCAGTGGGCACATCGCCCGCATTCGATTAATGCAACGGCAGCCCCTCTCCAGTAAACAGCCGAACCTCCCAGGTCTCAGAGGCACCACTGACGATTTTGACCAGGGCTGTTATTTCGTCATCGCGGTAGTTTTCCAGCCGTTCTATTTCACCCTCAGCACCAACCAGTGGCAACTGAGTTCTCCATTCCCGGCTGCTGTCAGTGTCATCATCGCTGTTTTCTTCCAGTGAAATTCTGGCCAGGATCGGATGAGTCTGGCTGTTTCCCTCGCTTTCGCTGAAATTACCGTTGGTACTTCCTGCAACCAGAATGTCCCGGTCGTAAGTGCGCACCGCACGTAGAGACTCAGTGGATGCATCATCCAAGTCATTGAACGTAAAGGCGCGAGTGACATCTCCCAACGCCGTATAGGACAATGCAAACCCGGCCTGGCTGTTGATCTGACGGCGCTTCAGTGAGCGGTTTCCATCGCCAGACTCGACGCTATAGTTGCCGGTACTCTGGCCCACCAACCAGACATTGTTGGTCCCGTAGATGCCGTCGGAGAGATCTTCGTTGCCAGCGGTTCCACGCTGCCTGACGTTAATTGTACTGTCTGCGCTGGAGGCAATATAAAAGAACGCGTCTTTTCCGCCAAGTTGGGGTTGGCCACTCACCGCGCCTGAGGAATCCCCGATCAGCAGCGGACTGCTGGTGGACGTACTGCCTCCTACAACCGACTCATCATGCCCTGCTGACCCGACCTGTCGTATCCAGGCAACCACCGGCACAACCGAGTTGCCGTCAACGGTAGTGTCAATTCTCTGGAGAAAACTGTCCACACCACCAGCAGCGTTTTCGTTCGTCCACTGGCCATCGGTTTCCCCGGCGTTCACGACGTAACCACCATCTTCATCAATCCCAGTCCATCGGGGAAAATCATCACCGGATGTGCCGGTCACAATGCTCCAAACCGGCACATAACTGTCCGGATCCTGAGCGGTGTCGAAGAAGTAAAGCAGGGTATGAACATCCACACCATTGCCGCCAGGGGCACCGTCCGGTGTCTGTTCACTGCCGAACGACACGACGAATTCGTAGCGGGTAACGTCGTCATCTCCTTCCTTAAAGTTACGTTCGACAAAACCGATAACCGGTTCCCCACCCTGGGCAATAGCGGCCTCTGACAACGGCTGCTCCGTTACTTCCCCTTTCTGCGTGACGATACGCACCCAGGGACGGTCACCATCATCGATACGATAGCCTGCAATGAAAAGACGACCGTTGTGCCCGAAGGCCGTGTCGGTGGGAACAAAGGCCGCACTGTTGCCCACCTCAATCGGTGAAGTCAGTTCGTTGATGTTCACCCTCAGTTTGTCCGCATCCGCCGAGGCCGCGAAATTCTCCCTTCCGGACTGATAACGTTCGTCCAGACCCAAAAGAAGGAAACGATCGTTTTCCAGCTGGCCGTTGGTGTAGTCGTCGGGAATGCGGATACGAAAGCGCATTTCCTCAACGCCCTCGGCAAAGGTCAGAAGATCCCCTTCCACCCACTCGCCATTCCCGTCCCGGACTTCCACAAGGAAATCCTCGCCCAGAATCACATCGGAGTCATCATCCTCTCCAAGTTTCACGCTATAAGCACCGGCTCGTTCACCGCTGATTAAAGCAACATACTCGCGAACTTCGCCGACATTAAGCGCATCGCGGGTACCGCCGGCCTCGGTTTCCAGGCGCACTGTTGGCTCATTGTCCGCAATCCGCAGTAATTCCCTGACACCGGAATTGGAACTGCCAAGCCCGGCGAGGCCGGACCGCACCTCGGTCAGTCGGATGTTCAGGGTTTCCAGGGGTTCGGCCTCGGTGTCCTCGATAACTTCCAGGCGGATGTAACATTCGGTGATTCCGGGCTCCAGAGTAATCACCCCCTTGGACAGGAACCCATCATCGTCTGGCTGATACTGAAGATAGGAAGGCACTGGTAAGGTCGGTTCGCTCTGCGTCCCCAAACCAACAATGTCCTTGCCGATGATCGCCTCGTTGTCGTTGGCGGCGCCATTTTCACAACGCTGATGAGGGGGATCAATATCCTCGTCACAGCGTTGTGGATTAAAGCTGGAGTCCAGCTCAAAGGCCACCGACACACGGGTGACAGAAGGCTGATCAAGCAGTACCCGCACAAGAACGGGATAGGTGGCGCTGGTGCGTTGAACGGTTTTAACGACGGCGCCATCATCGTCGTACTCGTTCACCTCATATGTCTGTCGACCGATTTCTCCGATCTCCGGAGCCTCGCACCGATTATCCCGTTCCTCCGGCGCCTCGAACGCCTCTCCCTCGGTAAAATCGTCGATGGCCAGGCTGAGCACGTTTTCCCGGACCTCAATGTCAAATGGCTGTGTACCGGCCGCACGGCCATCATTGCCAACCAGAGTGATGTTCTCCGTAGTGCCGAGGTCATCACGGCCTCTCGAGCCACCGGTCAGCCCCGGAACGCCCCGCATGATGACGCCCTGGCGTGCCTTGTTGCTGGTGTCTTCCAGCGCCAGCCAGGACGGTGCATTGGTGAGTGAATAATCGAGAATATCGTCGCTGTCGAAAGCGCCAAAATTGTAGGCGTATTCAACGCCCAGATAAGCTTCGTCCGGCGGTGTTCCCAGAATGTAGGGGTCTTCGGCGTCCTGTTCGGTCTTGCAACCGCCAATGACAACCAGGATCAGTGACAGCAGGGCAAGACAGCCCCCGCGAGGAAAACAGCGAAGAGCACAGGAGAGGCAAGAGAGCGAATCGGCGCGCATGAAAAAGTCCGTTTCAGAGCATTGTTTTTATAGGTGCTTTACACACCGTTACAGAACAAGCTCATGGTAATCAATTTCACGGAGGCAGGATCTGCGCGAGTTCTCAGATTCTGGCCACGGACGAACCATAGTGTGCGCCGTGGCCAGAGGTTTATTCCAGGCCGTGGGTGCCAAGAAATTCGACGAAGGCGGACTCGTCCATCACCGGGACTCCCAAATTCTCGGCCTTCGTCAGCTTCGAACCGGCGGCTTCGCCGGCAACAACACAGGAGGTCTTGCCGGAGACGCTTCCCGCTACCTTGGCCCCAAGGGACTCCAATTTTGCCTTGGCGTCATCCCTCGTCATGTCGGACAGTGACCCCGTCAGTACCCAGGTCTCTCCCTTCAGCGGCTTTTCACTGGCAGTGATCTCTTCGGTCTGCCATTGAACCCCAGCGTCTTTCAGGGCCTGAATGGTTTCCTGGTTGTGGGTCTGGTCGAAGAAACTACGAATGTGGCCGGCGACAATGGGCCCAACGTCAGACACCGACTGCAGGGCATCCTCGTCAGCCTCACCAATGGCTTCCAGGGTGCCAAAGTGGCTGGCCAGGGCCTTGGCGGTTGCCTCGCCCACCTCCCGAATACCAAGGGCATACAGGAATTTCCAAAGGACCGGGTGGCGGGAGCGATTAATGGCATCGATCAGATTACCCGCGGATTTATCACCCATACGTTCAAGACCCGTCAAATCGGCTTTCTTTAACAGGTAAAGATCCGCAACCGTGGTGACCAGTTCCCTGTCCACCAGAATATCAATCCACTTGTCCCCTAGCCCTTCTATGTCCAGCGCCTTTCGGGATGCATAGTGCCGGATGGCCTCCTTGCGCTGTGCCGGACAGAACAGCCCGCCAGAACAGCGGGCCACTACCTCGCCCTCGATCTGCACAATGTCAGACTGGCATACCGGGCAGGCGTCCGGAAGCTGGACCTCACGGGCATTGTCAGGGCGACGTTCGGTCACAACCTTGACCACCTGGGGAATCACATCCCCCGCCCGTCGAACGAACACGGTGTCTCCGATACGGACACCCAGTCGCTGGATTTCGTCCATATTATGCAGAGTGGCATTGCTTACGGTGACGCCTCCCACAAATACCGGCTTGAGCCGGGCGACTGGTGTGATCGCGCCAGTACGGCCGACCTGGAATTCCACGTCTTCAATGACCGTCAGTTCTTCCTGCGCCGGAAATTTCTGGGCAATGGCCCATCGGGGGGCACGGGAGACGAACCCCAACTGCCGCTGCAATGCCAGGCTGTTTACCTTGAAGACAATGCCATCGATTTCATAAGGTAGGCTGGCACGCTTATCCATCAGCTCATTGTAAGCCTGCAGACAGTCCTCCGCGCCGGTCGCCCGACGCATCTCAGGGTTGATCCGGAAACCCCAGGCACCAACCTGTTGCAGCCCTTCCCAATGGGTGGCGGGCAGCCGGCTTTCGTCCTCAAGCGCGACACTGTAGGCGCACAATTCGAGTGGACGTCGGACCGTCACGGTGGGCTTTTTCTGTCTCAGACTGCCGGCGGCAGCATTACGGGGGTTAACAAACGTCTTCTCTCCCTTGTCCGCCAGACGTTTGTTCAGGGTTTCGAACCCTTCCCGGGGCATATACACCTCTCCCCGGACCTCCACCAGCTCAGGGACGTTGTCACCACGAAGTCTCAGGGGCACCGACGGGATGGTACGGATGTTGGCGGTGATATCCTCGCCTGTATAGCCATCACCGCGTGTAGCGGCCCGGGTCAGCACGCCAGATTCGTAATGAAGACTAACCGCCAGCCCATCCAGCTTGGGCTCGCAGACATACTCAATGTCTTCTTCGGTCTTGAGCCGATCTCTCACCCGGCGGTCAAAGTCCCTCAGTTCTTCATCACTGAACGCGTTGTCCAGGGAAAGCATGGGGATACGATGGACAACTTCCTCAAAGGTGGTTTCCACCGATGCCCCCACCCGGCGAGTGGGGGTATCAGGCGTCACAATATCGGGGTATTGCGCTTCGAGGTCCTGTAATTCCCGAAACAGGCGGTCGTACTCGGCATCCGGAACCCGGGGATCGTCCAGAACATAGTACTGATAGTTATACTCAGTGATGATATCCCGGAGTTCTCCGGCCCGGCTGATAACGTCGGGAGAGGCTTTGGTCATTGTCTGGGGGATCGTTGTTTACGTTCAAATTCGCGGATGCGTTGGCGGCAGTGTTCAATGGTTTGCGGGGTCATCACGCTGCGGCGCTCGTCCTTCAGTTCACCGCCAAGATTGCGCACCACGCACTGCGCCGTTTCCAGCATGAACTCAAAGGCCTGCATGGAATTGGTAGGCCCGGGCATGCTCATAAAGAAGCTGATACCCGGCGTCGACAGGGCTGGCATATCCTCGGGCTTGAAGGTACCGGGCTCAACAGCACTGGCCACGCTGAACTGCACCGGACTGGTGGTATCTGACTGTTCGTGGCGATGGTAGATATCCATGTCGCCATGTTCCAGGCCACAAGCTTCGAACAGCGCCTTGAGTTTGGTGCCCTCGAAATTCTGCTCACTTTTCGCCAACACATTGATAACCACCACTTCCCGGGCCTCCGGCCGGTTGGCTCCGGCGAGGGGCTGCCCGGATTGCCGTGCTGTGGCTTCCCGCCTTGCCGTGTCTTCCTCGACCTCGGTGGTTACCGTGGGGGGAACCTCTTCGTGGTCCGGGCCAGAATCCGCTATGTCGGTTTCCGGCTCCTCGTCTACTGCCCCCCAACCGATGTCAGAATCGTAGTCAACGTCACTGGGTTCACTGGCGGCCAGATTTTCCGGCTCCGGTTCACGCTCTGCAGTCAGCTCTTGGGAGTCATCCTTACCCGTCGCGCCGGCGCTGCTGACCACCGGCCTGGTCGGTTTGGGCTCGGGCTTGGCGAAACGGCTCTTTTCCGGTTTGACGTAGCCGCGCTCTTCCAGCGTGTCACGTGAAATGGTTCGCGCCCCACCATTTGGGAGCTCAGGGTTGTAGTCCTGGTCCAACGGGGAATCGTCAAGATCGTCCGCGCCCATGCCAGAGGATATCGCGATTGATTCCTTACGGGCGCGCCTCATCCGGCGCAGGCCATCAATCACAATACCGAGTATAACCAGGGTACCGATGGCAATTAACCATTCCCTAAGAGACATAGTGGTGCTGTCCTGTTTGCAGATCAGATATCGTTGCTACTCTAAGAAAAGCCTGTAATGAATACAACGCAAACACAGGCCAGATGGCAGTTTTGTCATTTTTGCACGAACCTTGACCGCCTGTCCGCCAGCGACATGTCATCATGCTTCAGCCAACGCGGCAGCCTCGTCAACATCTACCGATACCAGCCGTGAGCATCCGGGCTCATGCATCGTGACCCCCATCAGTTGGTCGGCCATTTCCATGGCGATCTTGTTGTGGGTAATGTAGATGAACTGTACCTGTTTTGACATTTCCTTGACCATGTTGGCGTACCGCCCCACGTTAGCGTCGTCCAACGGAGCATCCACCTCATCCAGCATACAGAACGGAGCCGGATTAAGCTGGAAGATGGAGAACACCAATGCAATGGCCGTCAGTGCTTTCTCCCCGCCGGAGAGCAAATGAATGGTGCTGTTTTTCTTGCCCGGCGGTCTTGCCATGATGGCAACCCCCGTTTCCAGCAGGTCCTCACCCGTAAGCTCAAGGTACGCATTGCCGCCACCGAACACTTTCGGGAACAGCGCCTGGAGCCCCCCATTGACCTGATCGAACGTCTCCTTGAAGCGCTGCCGGGTTTCGCGATCGATCTTGCGTATGGCGTTGTCCAGGGTCTCCAGCGCTTCCATCAGATCTTCATGCTGACTGTCCAGATAGGTCTTACGCTCACTCTGAACCTGATACTCCTCGATGGCCGCAAGGTTGATGGCACCCAGACGCTGAATCCGGGACCCGATTTTCTCGAGGTCTTCGGCCCAGGCTTGCTCGCTGGCATCTTCAGGCAACGTGGACAGCACTTCCTGCAGGCGGACATCCAGTTCCTCGAGCTGCTCCAGATGATTGCCTGCGCGAATCTCCAGTGCCTGGGATTCCATTTTCAGCTTCTCGAGGCTGGCACGGACGTCCTGGATGGTATGTTCTATGCGGCTGCGACTTTGCTCCCGATCACGCACCTCCTGATCAATTTCTTCAAGCGCGTCTCGGGCAGCACCCAACTTTTCCTCTTCAGCCAAGCGCCTGTCCAGCAGGCCTTCCAGCTGCATTTTCAGATCTTCGATAGGCTCTTCGGCGTTTTCGCGGCTTTCACGGAGAATGTCGAGTCGCTCGTCCAGACGCTCTTTCTGCAATTGCATTCGATCAATGGTCTGGCGCAAGCCATCGCGCTGGCTGTTCAAAGACTGAAGCTGGAGTTGTAACTGGTGGGCGTGATCGCGATCGTGCCGAGCCTCCTGGCGAAGCCGGTCAAGGTTTTCACGCAACACGTCCCGACGCTCAAGCAGCCGCTCCTTCTCTTCATCGCTGTCTTCCGTCGATGCCAGGGCCTGCTGCCACTCCTCACGGGTTTCCAGCAGCTGCCCCTGTTGCTCCTCAAGATTCATGGACACGTCAGCAAGATCGTCACGAATGCGTTGAAGCCTCGCATCAATCTGTTCCGCACGCGCCTTCAGACCACTGATCTTGGATGACAGGGTGGCGAGTTCCCGATCAGCATCCGCCAGCCGGCCCTGGGCATCATCCCGGGCAGCTTCCGCCCGTTCTGACTGTTCCAGCAACCGGTCCAGATTATCGGTGGCGGCTTCCAGCGAGGCTTCCGCCTGCTCTAACTCTCCTGTCAGTGCGGTGACTTTCTTCTGGCGTTCGATTACGCCAATCTGGGCCGCGTCGGAATCGGGCATCAACACCCAGTCAGCGGACAACCAGGCACCCTCGGGGGTAATGACACTCCTGCCCGGCGCCAAACCTTTCTGCCGTTCCAGCGCGTCCTCCATGGACTCCGCGGTATCAACAAGCGCCAGCAAGGATGCCATGCCCCCGGCACCGGATACTTTGCTTGCGAGCCCCGTTGATGGACCATTGGCGCTGGAGTCACTATTCACCAGGGCCAAACCTCGGGGAGCATCAGCCATGTTGGCATGCATTGCTCCCAGCCCCGGTACGCTCAGCCCCTGGCTGAAGCGCCCAATTACCTGCTCTACCGCAAATTCCCAGCCATCGTCGATACGAAGTTGCGTGGCCAGTCGTGGGCTGTCGCTAAGGCTGTGTTCATTAAGCCAGGCCTGTAGGGTGTCGTCCTGGCTGCCCATCTGTTCATCCAACAAGGCCTGCTGGGATTCAAGCGATGCCCTCAGACTCTGGACCTGCTGGCGCGCCTCGGTGGCAGCCTGATCTGCATCCCGCTGGTGGTGGCGTGCCTCCTGGAGTTCGTCCTGGACAACGTTGATTCGCTCCGCGGCTTCCTCCCTCTGCAGCTCCAGGGTTTCCTGCTGCTCCAGAAGGTCGTCCAGTTCCGCCCGATCAACCTGTCCTTCAAGCAGATCCTGTTCTTCACGAAGCCGTTGTTGACGGGTGCGCAGTTGTTCAATGGCATTTTCCTGGGAACGGATACTGGACTGGGCCAGTTCCGCCTGTCGGCGCGCATCCGCTGAACGGGAACTGAAATCCTCCCAGTTGTGCTGCCATTCGCTCATGGCATCCTCGGCACTCTGGAGCTTCTCTCCGGACTCCTCCGACTTCAGGACCAGCGCCTCCTGTTCGGGCTCCAACATATCCAGTTCTTCCTGGATGCCCGCCAGTTTCTCTTCATCCTGTTCCAGTTCCCGAGCCAGTTCGCGCTGATTGGCCATGGCCTGGTCCAGTTCCGCGGCCGTCTGGCGGCTGCGCTCTCGTTGGTGCTCAAGGCTCTGCTCAATGCGGGCAATATCGGCACCGGCTTCGTAGTAACGCGCCTGCGCCCGATTGAAATGTTCGTTACGTTCCTGATGGCCATCCCGCAGGGATTCCAGAGCCGTTTCCAGGCTGACGCGCTCAGACAGCTGCTTCTCGAGTTCGAGCTCGGTATCCCGGATACGGGTACGCCAGGTCTGAAGATCGGTGTCCAGGGACTGCCAACGCAACACCGTCAGCTCGGCCTTTTTCTGGCGTTCTTCCTGCTTGTACGCTTTGTACTTTTCCGCCGACTGAGCCTGACGCTCAAGGTGTTGCAGCTGCCTGCCGAGCTCGTCCCGAAGATCCGTCAGGCGTTCCAGGTTCTCCTGGGTCCGGCGGATGCGGCTTTCGGTTTCCTTGCGACGTTCCTTGTACTTGGAGATACCCGCCGCTTCCTCGATATACACTCGCAACTCTTCCGGCTTGGCCTCGATCAACCGCGAGATCATTCCCTGCTCGATGATGGCGTAGCTGCGGGGGCCCAGCCCGGTCCCGAGGAAAAGATCGGTAATGTCACGCCTCCGGCATTTGGAGCCGTTCAGAAAGTATTCCGACTGCCCCTCACGGGAAACACGGCGGCGTACCGAAATTTCATTGAAACGTACGAACTCGCCGGGCGCCGAACCGTCGCTGTTGTCGAAAACCAGTTCTATGGACGCCTGGCCAACCGGTTTACGCGCACTGGAACCGTTGAAGATAACGTCCGACATGGACTCGCCACGCAGATATTTGGCCGAGCTTTCCCCCATCACCCAGCGAACCGCATCGATGATATTGGACTTGCCACAACCGTTAGGGCCCACGACTGCTGTCATGTTGGACGGAAACGGCACCGTGGTCGGGTCAACGAAAGATTTGAAACCGGATAACTTGATGGACTTCAGGCGCATATCAGGCGCTCACCTCTTCCCTGAGAATACTCAGTACCTGTTCACGCTGATGTTCGCCAAACTCACAGATGGCGGTTTCAAGGCCGGCGGCGTCGTCACGCACCGCTGCGTCCGCAAGTTGCCGGAAAAACCGCCCGGTTTCCGCCAGTTCATCGCGGAAGTTCTCCAGTGCGACGAAATAGGTCCGGCTGATCGCAGGCCGGAAGTTTTCCAGGGTTTCCTCAAGGAACGGATTTTCCACCAACCCATAGGCGTAGCGCATTACTCCGAATCCGGCATCAATGACCTGCTCGGCAGCATCTCCGCCGGAGGAATTGAGTGCATCAATGACCGCCTGAAGCTCCCGCACCTGACCCATAACGCCAGACAGTTCACTGCCGGACCAACGCTCAAGTACCTTCCGCCCCAGCATGCACAGCAAATCAATGTAGATATCATAGAGGCTGTTGACCAGCTCCGGAGTCAAACGGGACACCACGGCACCACGCCGAGGAAAGATATCCACCAGATGACGGCGTTGGAGAATCAACAACGCCTCGCGCACGGAACCGCGACTGACATTCAGCTCACCGGCAACCTTGAGTTCCTGGATCCGCTCGCCCGGCCTCAGGTCGCCGGTCACAATGCGCTGCCCCAGGTGCTGGGCTATCTGTTCGGAAAGACTTTCGGGGGCCTGAAACCTCATAAAGTTGGTCGCTCACTCGCTACTGGCAGCAAAGAATAAGCGCCGAAGTTTACCACAGGCACCCGTGAGCCCAATCCCCTTGTCGGACATTTTAACGATCTGGTCATGCCGGCAAACGTATGCCGGAAATTTGACGTGCTCGCCATCAAGTCTGTTTTAATCCTTGGAAAATCGAGAACAAAATCGCTATATCTGACTGTTATTGGGCACTAATTTATTTTTGGCCCCAATTATGCTTAACCAGAGAAAATACCTTTACAGGCAGCTTTAAGTGAAACAGATTCCGTCGATCAACAAGTCTGGACCACAACCTCAGAAACTCGCGGCCCTGAGACAGGCGCATCGCGACTGGAATGAATCTCCGGATGTGCTCACAAGGCTGACCCGAAGACTGTCCACGACACTCAGCCTGGAAACCCAACTGGCGATTCTGGCTGAAGAGATCGCCAGCGTAGTTCCTTACGACTGCCTGACTTATCGGCATACCATCGGTTCAAGGGGTTTTGTCTATGTGACTGGCAAAGGCGGCCCCCACAGCTGTGATTATCGGCTCAATCTCGAAGGCGGTTTCTATGGCACGCTCTCTCTCAGCCGTCGACAGAAATTCACGGAACAGGAGCTCGAAGGCA
Source organism: Marinobacter sp. UBA3604 (assembly GCF_002375325.1). Lineage (NCBI taxonomy): Bacteria > Pseudomonadati > Pseudomonadota > Gammaproteobacteria > Pseudomonadales > Marinobacteraceae > Marinobacter > Marinobacter sp. UBA3604. The sequence continues at coordinate 101,285 of NZ_DFMB01000021.1, read as the reverse complement.
TAGAGCTGATGCTTGCGGCCACCATCTGCCCCATTCGCAATGCCTGCCAGTTTATTGCCATCGAACAGGCGTCACTGACGGATTGCCTGACCGGTGTTCCCAACAAGCGTGCTATGGACGAGGCGCTGTCCCGCGCCAGTTGTCTTGGCGACAGGCATGGAGAGCAGTATTCACTGATCCTGTGCGATCTGGATCATTTCAAGCAGGTGAATGACCAGTACGGCCATGTCGTGGGTGATCACATGCTAAAACTGGCGGCCGCCGAACTCGAGAAGGCTGTCAGAAACTCCGACAGTGTGTACCGCTTTGGTGGGGAAGAGTTCGCCATCCTGCTGGCCCATACCGACGAGGCGAACGCTCGTGACGTTGGCGACCGTATTCGCGAATTCATCAACACCATTGTGGTGAACTGCGGGGATACCAATGTAACGGTTACAGCGAGCTGCGGCGTAGCCATGAGACTGGCAGACGAGACCGCCGACCAGTGGCTCGCCCGCGCCGACGAAGCGTTGTATCGGGCGAAAGCCCATGGCCGCAATTGCACACGGGTTTTCGCCGCTATCAGCAACTGATCAGCGTTTTCCAGACTTTGCCGGTGGCTTGCCTGATGACTTCCGGCCCATCGACGGGCCAGTACTATCAACCTGCCATCGCGCGCCGCCTGATTTACGCGGACCTGCCCCGGCCTGCTTACGACGCTTACGATCAAGGGTCTTTTGCTCAGACGGCGTCTTGGCCGGAATGTCCACAGGCTTCAAATCGACGGCTTTGCTCAGCGAATCCACGGCTTTCTGATCCAGCTCTTCCCACTTACCAACCGTCAGGCGGCTTGGCAGGAAAATCGGCCCGTAGCGCACACGCTTCAAGCGGCTGACCCTCACACCCTGGGATTCCCAAAGCCTGCGCACTTCACGATTACGGCCTTCCAGAAGCGTCACATGGAACCATTGGTTGATTCCCTTTCCTCCGGCCTCGCTGATATCCGAAAACTTCGCCATACCGTCGTCGAGCTGCACGCCCTCAGACAATCTTTTGATCATCGCCTCATCCACTTCGCCAAATACCCTGACCGCGTACTCTCGATCAATCTGGCGCGACGGATGCATCAGACGGTTGGCAAGTTCCCCGTCGGTGGTGAACAGCACCAGACCGGTGGTATTGATGTCGAGTCGCCCAATGGCAATCCAACGGTGATCGCGGAGCCGGGGAAGACTGTCGAATACCGTCGGTCGTCCTTCCGGGTCGCGTCGCGTGGTAACCTCACCTTCCGGTTTGTTGTAGATGAGTACACGCCTGACCACCTCGGCCCCGGCCGCAATGTCCAGGCGCTTGCCATCCAGCTCAATGCGATCATCAACCGTGACTTTCTGCCCCGGCTCAACCGGATTCCCATTGATGCTCAGGCGACCGGCTTCGATCCAGGACTCGACTTCCCGACGCGATCCCACACCGGCTCGTGCCAGTAGCTTCTGGATGCGCTCCGGGCCGGAAACGGTGGTTTCATCCGGCTGCCGCTGTTCGGGTTTTCTGGGGCGATTGGCCGCCATGGATCTATCCTTAAAGAGTGACTGACGCCGGTGGCATCAGTGAAGTGTTTGTCCTGGCGCGTTATCGGGATTGGAGTCATCCCCATCGTCACCAGTATTCCGGGCCGGAGATTCAAATTCGATCTCGGCCTGCATGTTCTTTTCGATTTCCCGACCGATCTCTTCCAGATCCCGGATTTCTGACAAGGGCGGCATCTGGTCCAGACCTTCCAGATTGAAATAGTCCAGAAACTGACGGGTGGTGGCATACATAGCAGGCCTACCCGGCACGTCGCGGTGCCCGACTACCCTCACCCACTCCCGCTCAAGCAGCGTACGGACAATGTTGCTGCTGACGGTGACGCCCCGAATATCCTCAATCTCACCGCGGGTTATGGGCTGGCGATAGGCAACCAGCGCCAACGTCTCCAGCAGTGCTCGGGAGTACCTCTGGGGCTTTTCTTCGAATAAACGCCCCACCCACGGAGCAAACTCTTCCCGCACCTGAAGACGGTAACCACTGGCGGTTTTCTTCAGCTCGAATCCCCGCCCCTGGCAAGACTGCTCCAGCAAGACCAGTACATGCTCCATTATCTGACGGGCCGGGCGCTCACCTTCTTCGAAAAGATCCCGTAACTGGTCGACCGATAAGGGTTTTCCCGCTGCCAGCAATGCAGCTTCGGTTATGGCCTGTATTTTCCGGAGATTGTCCTCGTTCATACCGCTCTCGCCCTGACATGGATCGGCCCCAGCACCTCGGCCTGGACCACTTCGATCAATTGCTCCTTGACCAGTTCCAGGGTCGCCAGAAAACTCACCACGACCCCCAATCGCCCCTCCTCTGGCGTGAACAGACTTTCGAATGTCACGAACTGGTCATCCCGCAGGACCGACAATATTGCCGACATACGTTCACGGGTGGATAAACGCTCCCTCTCCACGTGGTGGCTGGTAAACAGGTCTGCACGCTTGAGCACGCCCTGCAGCGCAAACAGTATTTCCCGCAGGTCCACGTCCGGATGGGGCTGACTGGAAGGCATCCGGGGCAGCGCCGCAGAGGCAACGAAATTGTCCCGTTCAAGCCGTGGCAAGTCGTCAATATCTTCCGCGGCCTGCTTGAAGCGCTCATACTGCTGGAGCCTGCGTATCAGCTCCGCTCGCGGATCGATGTCCTCTTCGTCCTCGGATTCCTGTCGCGGCAGCAGCATCCTGGATTTTATCTCCGCCAGGGTCGCTGCCATAACCAGATACTCTGCGGCCAGCTCGAACCGCATGGCTTCAACGGCGCCGATGTAATCCATGTACTGCTTGGTAATCTCACTGACATCAATGTCGAGGATGTCCATATTCTGACGTCGGATCAGATACAGCAACAGATCCAATGGCCCCTCAAAGGCCTCAAGGAAGACCGCCAGGGCATCGGGAGGTATATACAGGTCACGAGGCAGATCAACCACCGGCTTACCGGAGACACGGGCAAGTGGCGCCTGCTCAACAGGCGCGCCGGGCGCCTCAGCTCCCTCATCCGCCGTCGTATTGCCTGTGGTGTCCTCGGTCATGGTCTCTCCGGAATTGTCAGCGTCGGGGCTCAGCGGTAGTTCAGGCCCATGGCTGTCCGAACTTCCTCAAGGGTATCCCTCGCGGCATCCCTGGCATGCTCGCAGCCTTCTTCAATAATGGCGTGAACCAGGTCCGGATTGCCTTCATATTCACGAGCACGTTCATGCAGGGGCCGCTGCTCTTCAATAATCGAGTCAATCAGCGGCTTCTTGCATTCCAGGCAACCAATGCCCGCCGAGCGGCAGCCGGTTTGCACCCATTCCTGGGTATCCGCATCGGAATAAACCTGATGAAGCCCCCAAACCGGACACTTCTCCGGTTCGCCCGGATCGGTACGCCGTACCCGCTGGGGGTCGGTCTGCATGGTGCGGATTTTCTGGGCGACGCTGTCAGGCTCTTCGCGCAAACCGATATAGTTGTTGTAGGACTTGGACATTTTCTGGCCGTCCAGTCCTGGCATCTTCGATTCCGGTGTCAGCAGGGGCTGGGGCTCCGGAAGGATCACCTTACCGCCACCTTCGATATAACCGTACAGCCGCTCACGATCGCCCAGGGAGATGTTCTGCTGCTCCTTGAGCAATGCCCGCGCCGTTTCCAGGGCTTCCATATCGCCCTCTTCCTGGTAACGCTTCTTCAGGGTGCGGTAAAGCTTTGCGTTTTTCTTGCCCATCTTGACGATGGCGCCCTCTGCCTGCTCTTCAAATCCCGGCTCACGGCCGTAGATGTGATTGAAGCGGCGAGCGACTTCGCGCGTGATTTCCACATGGGACACCTGGTCTGCACCCACGGGTACCCGACCGGCCCGATACATCAGAATGTCCGCGCTCTGCAGCAGCGGATAGCCGAGAAAGCCGTAGGTGGCCAGGTCTTTCTCGCGCAGTTTTTCCTGCTGATCCTTATACGTGGGTACACGCTCAAGCCAGCCCAATGGGGTAATCATCGACAGTAAAAGATGAAGCTCCGCGTGTTCCGGCACCTTGGACTGGATGAACATCGTTGAGGATCCGGGATTGACGCCTGCCGCGAGCCAGTCGATCACCATATCCCAGACGCTATCCTCAATGCCGCTGGGATCATCATAGTTGGTGGTTAACGCGTGCCAGTCGGCAACGAAGAAGAAGCATTCGAATTCATGCTGGAGTTTCACCCAGTTCTTCAGAACACCGTGATAATGGCCGAGGTGCAACTTGCCGGTGGGACGCATGCCGGACAAAATCCGTTGCTGGGAATCGACAGAACTCAAAGCATGAACTCCTTTTATTTATAGGGAACAGCCATCATATTGCAGGCTGACCGGGCATTATAGTCTTATGTGTGGCCCGCGTTAAGAAGGCATTGAAAAACCTGCGCTGACGCCAGAAAACAAAAAGCCCCCGGCAGTCCGCAAAACAGACCCGGGGGCTTTCATTCACCGGCGGTAGTTTACCAGCCAGTCACTTCCTTCAGCGCCTTGCCGATTTCAGCCAGGCTGCGCACAGTTTTGACACCGGCGTCGTTCAGAGCCGCGAATTTCTCATCCGCCGTACCCTTACCACCGGAGATAATCGCACCGGCGTGGCCCATACGCTTACCAGGAGGCGCTGTCACACCCGCGATGTAAGACACCACCGGCTTGCTGACGTTGTCCTTGATGAACGCAGCCGCTTCTTCCTCAGCGGTTCCGCCGATCTCGCCGATCATCACGATGGCTTCTGTCTGCGGATCGTCCTGCAGCAGCTGCAGGATATCGATGAAGTTGGAGCCCGGAATCGGGTCACCACCGATGCCAACGCAGGTAGACTGGCCGTAACCGAAGTCGGTGGTTTGCTTGACCGCTTCGTACGTCAGGGTACCTGAGCGGGACACGATGCCCACTTTGCCCGGCTTGTGGATGTGGCCCGGCATGATACCGATTTTGCTCTCGCCTGGCGTGATCACACCCGGGCAGTTCGGCCCGATCATGCGAACACCCTTGCGATCGACGTACTCTTTCGCATAGAGCATGTCGATGGTCGGGATGCCTTCGGTGATGCAGACGATCAGTTGGATACCAGCGTCAGCCGCTTCAACGATGGCGTCTTTACAGAACGGCGCAGGAACATAGATTACGGTGGCTTCGGCGCCCGTCTTCTCGACCGCTTCACGCACGGTGTTGAACACCGGCAGGCCCAGGTGTTCGGTGCCGCCCTTACCGGGGCTTACGCCACCAACCATTTTGGTGCCATATTCGATGGCCTGCTCAGAGTGGAACGTACCCTGTGCGCCGGTAAAGCCCTGGCAGATAACCTTGGTGTCTTTGTTGATCAGGATGCTCATTATTTACCCCCCGCGGCTTTAACGACTTGCTCTGCCGCATTCGACAGACTGGTGGCGGCAATGATGTTCAGGCCACTGTCAGCGAGTACTTTAGTGCCCTTCTCGGCGTTGTTGCCTTCCAGACGCACAACCACAGGAACCTTGACGCCAACATCTTTTACGGCGCCGATGATGCCTTCGGCAATCATGTCACAGCGAACAATGCCGCCGAAGATATTGACCAGTACCGCTTTCACGTTGTCGTCAGACAGGATGATCTTGAACGCTTCGGAAACACGTTCCTTGGTGGCACCGCCGCCAACGTCCAGGAAGTTCGCAGGCTGGCCGCCGGACAGCTTGATGATGTCCATGGTACCCATGGCCAATCCAGCGCCATTTACCATGCAGCCGATGTTGCCATCCAGCGCCACGTAGTTGAGTTCCCACTTGGCAGCTTCCGCTTCCCGGGAATCTTCCTGGGAGGGATCGTGCATCTCGTGGATCTTCTTCTGACGGTACAGCGCGTTACCATCAACGCCAATCTTGGCGTCCAGGCAGTGCAGGTCACCGGCTGGAGTGATAACCAGTGGGTTAATCTCAACCAGCGCCAGATCGCACTCCTCGAACAGTTTCGCCAGGCCCAGGAAAATCTTGGTGAACTGACCAATTTGCTTGCCTTCCAGGCCTAGCTTGAACGCCAGTTCGCGCCCCTGGAATGGCTGTGCTCCGACCAGTGGGTCAACTTCGGCCTTCAGGATCTTTTCCGGGGTTTCTTCGGCAACCTTTTCGATTTCAACACCACCTTCGGTGGAAGCCATGAACACGATACGACGGGTACCGCGATCAACAACCGCGCCCAGGTAGAGTTCCTGGTCGATATCGGTAAGGGACTCAACAAGAATCTTGCTGACTGGCTGGCCGTTTTCGTCGGTCTGGTAGGTCACCAGATTTTTGCCAAGCCAGTTCTCAGCGAAGGCGCGGATATCGTCCTTGCTCTTGACCAGTTTTACACCGCCGGCCTTGCCGCGGCCACCAGCGTGAACCTGAGCTTTTACAACCCAGGCGTCGCCGCCGATTTCGTCAGCAGCGGCCACTGCGTCTTTGGGGGTATCGCAGGCAATGCCCTTGGATACTGGCAGGCCATATTCAGCGAAAAGCTGTTTGCCCTGATATTCATGCAAATTCATAGTTAATGTCCCGCTTTCTGATGGAGGATAACCACATACGGAAATTGAACCCGCGCAGTGCGAATTCGGTTTGATGCGCCGGGGATCACCTCAGCGCATCCTTAACGCGACCGAAAACCAGCCGTTTTAATAGCAGCGGGGCGCCGTCATTGGCGCCCCTGTTTCCTGGCTCGCGTTACTTCTTTTTGCGACGGTTGGCGATGTGAATCGCTCCGCCGGCAACACCCAGAGCCGCTTCATGCACGGACTCGGACAGAGTCGGATGTGCAAAACAGGTCAGGGCGAGATCTTCGGCACTGGAACCAAACTCCATGGCGATAACGCCCTGAGCAACGATTTCAGAGGCCTGGGGACCCACCACGTGGAAACCGACAATACGATCGGTTTTCGCGTCGGCGATGATCTTGACCATGCCGGACGCCGCATTCGCTGCCATGGCTCGACCATTGGCGGCGAATGGGAAAGTACCCACATTGTACTCCTCACCTTCCGCTTTCATCTCCTGCTCGGTCTTCCCGACCCAGGCAACTTCCGGCGACGTGTAGATCACGTTCGGGATGCAGTCGTAGTTAACCTGCGGCTTGTGCCCGGCAATACGCTCAGCAACCATAACGCCTTCTTCGGATGCCTTGTGGGCCAGCATCGGACCACGAACCACGTCACCAACCGCCCAGACACCGGGCGCTTCGGTTTTACAGTTGTCATCCACGAAGATGAAACCGCGTTCGTCCAACTTAACACCGGAGTCTTCAGACAGCAGGTTATCGGTATATGGGCGACGGCCAACGGCGACGATCAGCTTGTCAAACTTGGCTTCCTGCTTACCCTTCGAATCTTCATAGGTCACATTAACCAGTTTGCGCTTGACTTCCGCACCGGTCATACGTGCGCCCAGCACAACGTTAAGCCCCTGCTTCTGGAACTGTTTCAGTGCATCCTTGGCAACCTGCTGGTCAACGACTGGCAGGAAGGTGTCAACCGCTTCAAGTACGGTTACCTCTGCCCCCAGGCGAGCCCATACGCTGCCCAGCTCGAGACCGATAACACCTGCCCCGATAACGCCGAGACGCTTGGGAACCTCAGTGAATTCCAGAGCGCCCTCAGAGTCCACGATGTGCGTGCCATCGAACGGCGCAGGTGGAATCTGGATGGGACGTGAACCCGTGGCGATAATCACGTTCTCCGCCTCGTAGGTTTTTTTCTTGCCATCCTTGTCGGTCACTTCCACGTTACGGTTGGCCAACAGTTTCCCGTGGCCATAGATCGGTGTAACGCCGTTGGACTTGAACAGGCCGCCGATGCCACCGGTCAACTGGTCCACGATGCCTTCTTTGCGCTTCATCATCTTGGCGATGTCGAAGCCGACTTCCTTGGCGATAATGCCCTGCTCGGCAAAATCGTGGCTGGCTTCCTCATATTTATGGGAAATCTCCAGCAACGCCTTGGATGGAATGCAGCCCACATTCAGGCAGGTACCGCCTAGACGGTTCTTGCCTTCTTTATCGGTCCAGGACTCGATGCACGCGGTTTTCAGGCCCAGCTGAGCCGCTTTGATGGCGGCAACATAGCCGCCCGGGCCAGCGCCAATGACGATTACGTCGTACTTGTCAGACATGTTTTATCCCGTTTTCCAATTCGTTAAGTGTCAGCTCAGACGTCCAGCAGAATACGCGCTGGGTCTTCAAGCATTTCCTTGATAGCCACCAGGAACTGCACTGCTTCCTTGCCATCGATCATGCGGTGGTCGTAGGAAAGCGCCAGATACATCATCGGCTGAATCTCGACCTTGCCGTTCACTGCCATCGGACGCTCCTGGATCTTGTGCATACCCAGAATGGCCGTCTGTGGCGGGTTGAGGATCGGCGTGGAGATCAGTGAACCGAAGATACCACCGTTGGTGATGGTAAAGGTGCCACCGGTCATATCCTCGATACCGAGCTTGCCGTCTTTGGCCTTGGTTCCGTACTCGACGATTTTCTTCTCAATGTCGGCCAGGCCGAGCGCGTCGGTGTCACGAACCACAGGCACAACGAGGCCGCGATCACTTGACACAGCAATACCGATATCCTGGTAACCATGGTAAACCATGTCGTTACCGTCGATGGAGGCGTTAACCGCAGGGAAGCGTTTCAGCGCTTCGGTCGCTGCCTTGGTAAAGAAGGACATGAAACCGAGCTTGACCCCATGGCGCTTCTCGAAGCTTTCCTTGTATTGCTTGCGCAGCTCCATGACCGGCCCCATGTTCACTTCGTTGAACGTGGTGAGCATGGCCGCGGTCTGCTGAGCATTGACCAGTCGTTTCGCGATACTGGCACGCAGACGCGTCATGGGAACCCGCTTCTCCGGACGCTCGCCGGAACCAACATCCACCTGCGGCATATCGCCGGCCGGCTTCGATGCAGGAGTTGAAGAAGACCCTGAAGATTTACCAGCATCTATATGATTTTGAACATCTTCTTTTGTTACACGACCGTCTTTTCCGGTACCTTCGACGGCGTCCGGATCAACGCTATTCTCTTCCGCCAGCTTCCGCGCTGCCGGGCTGAGGATGGCTTCGCCAGATGACCTGGCTGGTGCTTCGGAGGACTTTTCCGAAGTCGCTTCGGGCTTACTTTCTTCTTTCTTGCTGTCATCTTTGGCTGCAGGCTTGGAATCACCAGCCGCGCCTTCCTTGAACTTACCGACGACTTCACCACTTTCTACTGTGTCGCCTTCGCCCTTGAGTACTTCCTCGATAACACCATCCGCCGGAGCTACCACCTCGAGTACGACCTTGTCGGTTTCAATATCGACAATCAGTTCGTCACGTGAACAGGCTTCGCCAGGCTGCTTATGCCAGGTCGCGACTGTCCCTTCTGCGACCGACTCTGGGAATACGGGGGCTTTTATTTCAGTTGACATCTCGGATCCTTAGTTCGGTAGCTCGTCAGATTTCAAACGCGTCGTTAACCAGTTTTTTCTGCTCTTCAATGTGAACCGACATATGGCCACAAGCCGGAGCAGCGGAGGCGTCACGACCGGCATACTGAAGATACAGCTTGGGATTATGACGATGCAGCGCATTACGCATATGATGCTGGCTGCAATACCAGGCCCCCTGGTTCATGGGCTCTTCCTGGCACCAGACCACGTGCTTGAGCTTGCTGTGCTGGCTCAGGAGCTCGTCCAGATCGTCACCCGGGAATGGGTATAGCTGTTCGATACGAACAATAGCAACGTCATCCCGCTCGTCCGCTTTCTTGCGCTCCAACAGGTCGAAGTAGACCTTACCGCTGCACAGAATCAGACGAGTGACCTTTTTCGGGTCGGAGGGTTCTTTCTCCGGCAGTACCGTCTTGAAGGTACCCGATGTCAGGTCGTCCAGTTCCGAGGTAGCTTCCTTATGACGCAACAGGCTCTTTGGCGTAATCGCAACCAAAGGTTTACGCAGCGGACGTTTGACCTGACGACGCAGCATGTGGAACACCTGGGATGGCGTGGTTGGCACGCAAACCTGGATGTTGTGTTCCGCGGACAACTGCAGGAAACGCTCCAGCCTTGCCGAACTGTGCTCCGGACCCTGGCCTTCATAGCCATGTGGCAACAGCAGCGTGAGGCCGCACAGACGCCCCCACTTGTGCTCACCACTGGTCAGGAACTGGTCAATCACCACCTGGGCGCCATTGGCGAAGTCACCAAACTGGGCTTCCCAGACCACAAGACCATTGGGTGCCGTGGTGGAATAACCATACTCGAACGCCATCACCGCCTCTTCTGAGAGCAGTGAGTCGTAGATTTCAAACTTCGGCTGGTTCTCGGCAATGTGCTCCAGCGCAATATGGTGGGCACCGTCCTTCTGGTTGTGCAGTACCGCATGGCGGTGAGAGAAGGTGCCGCGACCAACGTCCTGGCCGGTAATCCGGATGGGATGCCCTTCGTTCAGAAGCGTGGCGTAGGCCATCACTTCACCGTAGCCCCAGTTGATTGGTAGCGCGCCGGCGGTCATTTTTTCCCGGTCGCTGACAATCTTGGACACCTGGCGCTGAACACTGAAGCCTTCCGGCACGTGAGTCAGTTTCTTACCCAGTTTCTGGATCGTCTTGAGGGCGACACTGGATTTGCACTTGGCAGTCCACTCATGCCCCAGGTACGGCGTCCAGTCGACATACAGATCCTTGTTGGGCTCCTTGACCAGGGACTTGACCACGTGGTCGCCCTTATCCAACTCGTCCCGGTAGTCCAGTTCGATCTGTTTGGCTTCGTCCTCAGTGATCACACCGTCAGCAACAAGTTTTTCCGCATAGAGGTTGCGGGTGGTTGTCAGCTTGCGAATCTTTTCGTACATCACCGGCTGTGTTGCGGCCGGCTCATCTGCCTCATTGTGTCCGCGGCGGCGATAGCACACCAGATCGATCACCACATCGTTCTTGAACTCGTGGCGGTAATCCATGGCCATCTGGGTCACGAACATGACCGCCTCGGGATCGTCCGCGTTCACGTGCAGGATCGGGGCCTGAATCATCTTGGCCACATCGGTGCAGTATTCCGTGGAACGGGCATCTTCCTGCTTGCTGGTGGTAAAACCGACCTGGTTGTTGATGACGATATGAATAGTACCGCCAACACCATAGCCCCGGGTCTGGGACATCTGGAAGGTTTCCATAACCACACCCTGCCCGGCGAACGCTGCGTCACCGTGCATGATGATGGGCACACACTGGGTGCCGTTAGGGTCGTTGCGCCGGGTCTGGCGGGCACGGACTGAGCCTTCAACCACCGGAGACACGATCTCAAGGTGCGACGGGTTAAACGCCAGCGCAAGGTGGATTTCGCCACCTTCGGTCATCACGTTGGAAGAGAAACCCTGATGGTATTTAACGTCACCAGAACCGGAATCAGCGAGTTTCTTGCCTTCAAACTCGTCAAACAGTTCTTTCGGGTTCTTGCCGAGTGTATTAACCAGAACATTCAACCTGCCCCGGTGGGCCATGCCCAACACAATTTCCTTCGCGCCGTAGCTGCCTGCCCGCTGGATCAGCTCATCCAGACAGGGAATCAGGCTCTCGCCACCTTCAAGCCCAAACCGTTTTACGCCCGGATAGCGGGAACCCAGATACTTTTCGAGGCCTTCCGCTGCGGTTAACCGTTCCAGCAAATGCTTACGGGTTCCAGACTCGTAGTTGGGACGCGAGCGTACCGGCTCCATGCGTTGCTGGAACCAGCGTTTGATACGAGTGTCCACAACGTGCATATATTCCGCACCGATGCTTTCACAGTACGTCTGCCGAAGACCACCAACGATGTCCCGAAGCTTCATTGTCTCGGAGCCAAAGTTCAGCGAGCCGGTCTGAAACTCGAGGTCGTAGTCCGCTTCCGATAGTTCGTGAAAGGATGGATCGAGATCTTCAACCTGTGGACGGTTCCATACACCGAGGGGATCCAGCTTTGCTTCCTGGTGGCCACGAAAACGGAAGGCATTGATCAACTGGAGGACACGGATCTGCTTTTTGTCGGCATCAACCGTTGCACTGGCAGGCACGCCGCTGCTGGCTAGAAAGCGCTGGTTACGGGATATGTGTTCAAACTGCTGGCGGATGGACGAATGATCTATATCACGGCCTTTGTAGCCATCCACACTGGGAAGTTTATCGAAATAGCTGCGCCATTCTTCGGGAACGGCATTGGGGTCTGTCAGGTAGGTTTCGAAAAGCTGTTCAACATAGGCGAGATTCCCTCCTTGTAGGTGGGAAGTCTGCCACAACTGCTCCATTATGCTTTCGTGCATTTTGAATAGCTCACCTTGGGCTGGTGCGGGGAGCTGGCTATGGTCGGCCAGGGGTATATCTGAGTCAATACGGGTTTTTACGGGATCGACTTTGGCCACCACATCCAACAAGGATGTTTTCCGTTCCCCGGTGGTTATTATACTCAGCAATCCGTCAGGAACCTTTTAAGCTCCCGTGACGGCCTGCGTAGTGTGCACCCTGCTAAGACTTTTGACTATAAGCCTTTGGTTGAAGGGCCCGCGTCGTTGCGGGCCCTTCCGGGTGCGAGCCTTGTCAGCACAGTATAGCGTTTGTTTCAGATTCTGCTTACGTCGCCCGCTGAAGCAGAAGGTTCCGAATGTGGCCGATCGCCCGTGTTGGGTTAAGGCCTTTCGGACAAACGCTGACACAGTTCATGATGCCCCGACAGCGGAATACGCTGAACGGATCATCCAGATTGGCAAGACGCTCCTCCTGTGCAGTATCCCGGCTGTCGGCCAGGAACCGGTAGGCTTGCAGCAATCCGGCCGGGCCAACGAACTTGTCCGGATTCCACCAGAATGAGGGGCAAGCCGTGGAACAGCAGGCACAGAGAATACACTCGTACAGGCCGTCCAGCTTTTCCCGGTCTTCCGGTGACTGGTAACGCTCAATGGCGGGCGCCGGATTGTCGTTGACCAGGTACGGCATAACCTTCTCGTACTGCTTGTAGAACAGGCTCATGTCCACAACCAGGTCACGAATCACCGGCAGGCCCGGAAGTGGGCGAACAACCAGCTTGTTGTTCTTGAGCACTTCCGACAGCGGCGTGATGCAGGCAAGACCGTTCTTGCCATTCATGTTCATACCATCGGACCCACAGACGCCTTCCCGACAGGAACGGCGATAGGCCATTGAGGGGTCTTGCTCCTTGACCAGGTTAAGGACATCCAGAACCATCAGGTCCTTTCCTTCCGGTATATCCAGCTCTACGTCCTGCATATAGGGCGCATTGTCGGTTTCCGGGTTGTAGCGGTACAGGCTTACTAACATTGCACAATCCCCCTTAGTAAGTCCGGATCTTCGGCTGGAATGTATCCACCGTTTTCGGAGCGAAGTTTACATCACGCTTTCCAACACGCTTGTCCAGCGGGAAGTACAGCGAATGCTTCAGCCAGTTTTCATCATCACGCTCGGTAAAATCGTTACGGGCATGAGCACCGCGACTTTCCTTGCGCTCGTAGGCTGAAACAGCCGTTGCAAGTGCAACTTCATAAAGGTTATCAAGCTCAAGGGCTTCGATACGCGCGGTGTTGAAGGCATTGCTGGTATCCGCGAGCCTGGTATTGCGTACGCGCTTACCAATCGCTTCCAGCTTCTCAAGACCTTCTTCCATGCTCTTGCCGTCACGGAACACACCGAAGTAAAGCTGCATGCAGTTCTGCAGATCCTTGCGCACTTCGGCAACGCTCTCGCCTTCCGAGGCGCTGTTCAGGCGATCAAGGCGCGCCATCGCGTTCTTGATGTCTTCCTCACTGGCGCCGTCCACCTCAAAGCCGCCGCGAAGCTGCTCTTCAATGTGCAAGCCAGCGGCACGGCCGAAGACGACCAGATCCAGCAGGGAGTTACCGCCAAGACGGTTGGCACCATGAACGGACACACAAGCTGCTTCACCGCAGGCAAACAACCCGGGAATGGGCGTGTCGTTACCGCTCTCATCCTGAGTCAGGGCCTGACCACCTACGTTGGTGGGAATCCCGCCCATCATGTAGTGACAGGTTGGCACAACCGGCACCGGCTCTTTAACCGGGTCCACGTGCGCAAAGGTGCGTGAAAGCTCACAAATACCCGGCAGGCGCAGGTTCAGTGTTTCTTCACCAAGGTGGTCCAGCTTCAATAGAACGTGATCCTTGTCCGGACCGCATCCACGGCCTTCCAGGATCTCAATCACCATGGAGCGGGCAACCACGTCGCGACCAGCCAGGTCTTTGGCGTTCGGAGCGTAACGCTCCATGAAACGTTCACCCTCGGAATTGATCAGATAACCGCCCTCACCTCGACAACCTTCTGTTACCAGAGTACCGGCGCCATGAATGCCCGTGGGGTGGAACTGCCACATCTCCATGTCCTGCATCGGGAAACCGGCACGGAGCGCCATACCAATACCGTCGCCGGTATTGATCAGGGCGTTGGTGGTGGAGGCGTAGATACGACCTGCACCGCCAGTGGCAAGAACGGTTGCCTTGGACTTGATGTAAGCCACTTCGCCAGTCTCGATTTCGATGGCGACGACACCAACCACTTCGTTTTTACTGTTCTTCACCAGATCAACGGCGTACCACTCGTTCAGGAAGGTGGTTCCGCCCTTGAGGTTCGCCTGATAGAGCGTGTGCAGGAGCGCGTGACCGGTACGGTCCGCAGCAGCACAGGTACGCGCCGCCTGGGCAGGATTGTCCGGCCCCTTGGACTGACCACCAAACGGACGCTGATAAATACGGCCCTGCTCGGTACGGGAGAACGGCAGCCCCATGTGTTCCAGCTCGAACACAGCCTGCGGGCCCACGGAACACATGTACTCAATCGCGTCCTGGTCACCGATATAGTCGGAACCCTTGACGGTGTCGTACATGTGCCAGCGCCAGTCATCATTGGGGTCGGCACTGGCGATGGCGCAGGTAATACCGCCCTGGGCAGATACAGTGTGGGAACGGGTCGGAAATACCTTGGTGATACATGCGGTATTGACGCCGGATTCTGTCAACTGAAGGGCGGCACGCATACCGGCACCGCCGCCACCGATAACAATCGCGTCATAAGACATGGTCTTGATATTAGCCATTAATTAAAGCCCCCAAAGAATCTGAATGCCCCAGACCAAATACACGAACATGGCCAGACCGCAAAGTGCCTGTACCAGGAAGCGCGGCAGGGTCGCCTTGATGTAATCCGTTGTCACTGTCCAGAGCCCAACCCAGGCGTGCGCGCCGATTGAGAGCAGTGCAAGCAGGGTGAAGATGCGGAACCAGGTCTGGTCGAAAAGCGCCGACCAGCTGTCGTAATTAACGTCAGTGGTCAGGATGAACCCGAAAAGAAAAACTGTATACAGAGCAAGCACGTAGGCGGTAACACGCTGGATCATCCAGTCGAAAACACCGCTACGCCCGAGATTCGTGACGCTGTTTACCATACCCAGACTCCTGCCAGAAGGATGAGAATAACGGAGATGACGACTGTGGCTTTCGCCGCGAGCCGGCCACTTTCCAGCTCTTCGCCGATGCCCATATCCATCAGCAGGTGCTTGATACCCGCAACCAGGTGGTACAGCAAGGCAGACAGAATGCCCCAGGTAATCAGCTTCGCAAGGAAGCTGTCCAGCAAGCCACTAACCCGACTGAAGCCTTCTTCCCCGGAAAGGGAAAGCTGAAGCCCGTACAACATGAAAGCAACACCCACAAAAATGATGATGCCACTGACGCGATGCAGTATGGACGTGATGGCTGGCAGCGGAAAATGAAACTTGCCGAGATCGAGATTTACTGGTCGTTTGCTATTCACAGCGCTCTCACACTCTCTCTTGGTTCCGCGGGGCCGGAAAAAACCGGATGCGGATGGTTGGTATGTAAGGATCGGTATGCTGAACGGATCCGGCACACGATATGTTCAGGAGGGAGAAAAACCGGCATGCGCTCTTTTGATATCTGACGCTGCGGCCTGTTATATCCCCGATTCCGGGCTACGGATTATAAGGAGTACCCTTTTCAATTACAAACGCGCAACTCTGTCAGGGCCCGTTAAATCAGGCCCTGGGACTCGCTATAAAGAGGATTGACAAAATCAATTAAACCTCGAAAGCAGCCGTATTCCGGATTTCCCTGATTTACAGCAGGCGTCAAATAATGGGTTTTATTGCCTCTTCCATTGACAAAAAAAGCCAACGCCCTATATTTTGCCGCCAGTTTTGCGATAATACGCGCCTTCTAGCGCTTCCAAATGCTGATAAATAGGAGAGCACCATGACCGACAGGAAAGCCACGCTTTCGGTGGGTGACAAGTCCATTGAGCTACCGGTTTACTCAGGCACCGTCGGCCCTGACGTCATTGACGTGAGAAGCCTCGTCCAGGAAGGCGTCTTTACGTACGACCCTGGATTTGTATCCACCGCAGCCTGCGAATCCCAGATCACCTACATCGACGGAGCCAAGGGCGTTCTCCTGCACCGAGGCTACCCAATCGAGGAATTGGCAGAAAACTCCGACTACCTGGAAGTCTGCTACCTCCTGCTTAACGGCGAGCTTCCGACAGCGGAAGAGAACAAGCGCTTCCACGACACCATCAAAAACCACACGATGTTGCACGACCAGATGCGCAACTTCTTCCAGGGTTTCCGCCGTGATGCGCATCCGATGGCCATTATGTGCGGCGTCGTTGGAGCCCTGTCGGCTTTCTATCACGACCAGATGGATGTCACCAACGTCGAGCAGCGTGAAATCACTGCTCACCGACTGATCGCCAAAATGCCGACCATTGCGGCCTGGTGTTACAAGTACAGCATTGGTCAGCCGTTCATGTATCCCCGCAACGACCTGACCTATTCTGAGAATTTCCTGCAGATGATGTTTGGTGTTCCCTGTGAGGAATACAAGCCAAACCCGATCCTCGCCAAGGCGATGGACAAGATTTTCATCCTGCATGCCGATCACGAACAAAACGCGTCCACCTCAACCGTTCGCCTGGCCGGCTCAACCGGCGCCAACCCCTACGCGTGTATTGCCTCCGGTATTGCAGCGCTGTGGGGCCCTGCACACGGCGGCGCCAACGAAGCAGTTCTGGACATGCTCGCGGAAATCGGGGACGAGTCCAACATCGAGAAATTCATCGCCAAGGCGAAGGACAAGGACGACCCATTCCGCCTGATGGGCTTTGGTCACCGGGTCTACAAGAACTTTGACCCGCGCGCCAAGGTAATGGCCGAAACTGCGCATGAAGTTCTGACTGAGCTCGGCCTGGAGAACGACCCTCTCCTGAAGATCGCACAGCGTCTCGAGAAGATTGCCCTTGAAGACGAGTATTTCGTCCAGCGCAAACTCTACCCGAACGTGGACTTCTACTCCGGCCTGATCCTCAAGGCCATCGGCATTCCGACGTCCATGTTTACGGTTATATTCGCCCTTTCGCGGACCATTGGCTGGTTCTCACACTGGAACGAAATGGTCAGCGGCGACTACCGCATTGGCCGGCCGCGACAGCTCTACACAGGCTCCGAAGCAAGAAGCTACCCCAAGAAGTAGCTCCCGGATAGCCGAAATCGAAAGGCCGCTGCATCAGCGGCCTTTTTTGTGCCCTCACATTCTGCAATGATTGATGCCTACTTCGCGCTAACACCAACCACGTCTGGAGAAACAGTGATGAACGTAACTGCCGCATTTATCGGTCTCGGCGTAATGGGCTATCCAATGGCCGGCCACCTGGCAAACGCCGGCCTTACAGTCCAGGTATGGAACCGCACTCACGCCAAAGCAGAGAGCTGGGCGAGCCAGTATAAAGGCAAGGCCTGCGACTCTATCGCCGCCGCCGTTGCTGACGCAGACTTCGTATTTACCTGTGTGGGTGCCGATGTAGATCTGGAAAAAGTCTATGAAGGCCCTGAGGGCATCATTGCCAACGCCAAGCCCGGCGCCGTGCTGGTCGACCATACAACTGCTTCGGCAGGCATTGCAGAGCAACTGGGCCAGCTTGCCAGCGCCCGCAACCTTGAGTTCATTGACGCCCCGGTATCCGGTGGCCAGCAGGGTGCGGAAAACGGCCAGCTTACCATTATGTGTGGTGGGGAGGCCGACCCTTTTTCGCAAGCGAAACCGCTGATGGAGCATTACGCCAAAGCCCTGAACCACATGGGACCGATCGGCAGCGGCCAGAAGACGAAGATGGTCAACCAGATCGCCATCGCCGGACTGGTTCAGGGCCTCTCGGAAGCCCTTCACTTTGCCGAACAGGCGGAACTGGATGTCCGCAAGGTCGTCGACGTGATCTCAAAAGGAGCAGCTCAATCGTGGCAGATGGAAAATCGCTCAGGCACCATGATTGATGGGGAGTTCGAGCACGGCTTCGCTGTCAACTGGATGCGCAAGGATCTGGCAATCTGCCTCGAAGAGGCGCGAAAAAACGGCTCAAGGATTCCGGTCGCCGCACTCGTTGACCAGTTCTATGGAGATGTTCAGCAGATGGGGGGAAGCCGCTGGGATACGTCTTCACTGATACAACGGCTGCGCAAGAAACCCTGAGGTTCGCTTTCAAACAACTGGCAGGATAGGTGTCGAGCCCAACCTGCCAGTCATCCTATAGTCACTTCTCTTTCGGCTGCCATTTGCCGTTCACAAACCACGCAGACCAGCCTGTCGCTTTGCCGTCCTTTTCCGACATCACATACTGCTCCTTGCTCTTCCGGCTGTAACGGATAACCGTCGGATTACCTTCCGGGTCACGCTCCGGAGCATCCATCAAGTAACCGTACTTGGGATCAATTTCCTTGCGGTGAGGTTTGATCTCCATAACCAGCGGCGGACGCGTCTCCCGATTCTTGGGAAACTTGCTGGCAGCCAGGAACAATCCGGAAGCGCCATCACGCAGCACATAGGTGTCTTCAACCTTCTGGCACTGCAGCTCAGGCATCGGCACCGGATCCATCTTGGGAGGCGCAGGCTCGCCGCTTTTCAGCAGCTTGCGTGTGTTCTTGCATTCGGTGTTGGTACAGCCGAAGTATTTCCCAAAACGCCCGGTTTTAAGCTGCATTTCGGAGCCGCACTTGTCGCACTCCAGGGTTGGACCTTCATAACCCTTGATTCGGAACGTACCCTTCTCCACTTCATAGCCGGAACAATCCGGGTTGTTACCGCACACATGGAGTTTGCGACCTTCGTCCACCAGGTAACTGTCCATGGCCGTTCCGCATTTCGGGCAACGCCGCTTCTTTCGGAGCAGACGGGTTTCACCTTCGCCATCGACATCTTCGTCCGCGCTGACAACCTCGTCACCGGACACCAGGTTGATGGTCGTTTTGCACCGTTCTTTAGGCGGCAGGGAGTACCCTGAGCATCCCAGGAAAACGCCGGTACTGGCCACGCGAATCTGCATGGGGCGACTGCAAGTCGGGCACGGAATGTCGGTCTCGGTCGGGGTATTCGCCCGCATGCTTCCGTCTTCGCCACTCTCGGCGGTTTCCAGTTGCTGACGGAAACGACCATAGAAATCATTGAGCACCTTTTTCCAGTCCACCTCGCCACCGGCGATGTCATCCAGCTCACCTTCCATTTTGGCGGTGAAGTCAAAGTCCATCAGGTTCGGAAAGGATTCCGACAACCGTTCGGTGACGATCTCGCCCATTTTTTCAGCGTAGAAGCGGCGATTCTGCAAACGGACGTAGCCGCGATCCTGAATGGTGGAGATAATCGATGCGTAGGTGGATGGCCGCCCAATACCCTGCTTCTCCAGCTCCTTGACCAGGCTCGCCTCGGTATAGCGCGGCGACGGCTTGGTGAAATGCTGGCTGGGATCGAGCTTCTTCAGTGTCAGGGTTTCGTCAACCTTGATGTCAGGAAGCGCGATATCTTCATCTTTCTTGGCCGACTGGGGCGCCACTTTGAGGAAACCCTCGAACTTGATGATCCGCCCCCGCGTACGAAGCTCGTAATCACCGTTGGCAACCACAATGGACGTGCTCAGAAATTCAGCATCAGCCATCTGGCAGGCAATAAACTGGCGCCAGATCAGGTCGTAGAGCTTCTCAGCATCTTTCTCCAGGCCGCTTATATCGGCCGGCCTACGACTAACATCGGTCGGACGGATGGCCTCGTGGGCCTCCTGGGCGCCCTCTTTGCTACCGTATACCCTTGGCTTCTCCGGCAGGAATTTATCACCGAACTGCTTTTTGACAAATTCGCGGCAACCGCTCACGGCGTCCTGGCTCAGGTTGGTCGAGTCGGTACGCATGTAGGTAATGAAGCCGGCTTCATAGAGGCGCTGGGCCAGCATCATGGTTTTCTTGACGCTGAACCCCATCCGGTTGCTGGCCGCCTGCTGCAGCGTGGACGTAATAAAGGGGGCGGAGGGACGTGAGCGTGTCGGCTTGTCCTCTCGTTTGGCCACCTTGAACGTGCCATCTTTCAGGCGGTCAACATGTTCGACACTCTGTTTCTCACTGACTGGACGATAGGCTTTATCGTCGTACCGGGTCACTTCAAAACGAACGGGCTGCTCGGCCTGCTTCGAAGCCAGGTCAGCATGCAACTGCCAAAACTCTTCGGGAATGAACTTGCGGATTTCCCGTTCGCGTTCGACGATAAGCCGGACCGCAACCGACTGAACCCGACCGGCCGAAAGGCCGCGTGCTATCTTTGCCCACAGCAATGGCGATACCATATAGCCGACGACCCGGTCGAGGAATCGACGCGCCTGCTGCGCGTTAACGCGGTTGTTATCGAGATTCCCCGGATCCTTGAAGGCCTCCTGGATGGCACGCTTGGTGATCTCATTGAACACCACGCGGCGATACTTTTCCGGCTCACCACCAATGGTTTGCTGGAGGTGCCAGGCGATCGCCTCCCCTTCACGGTCCAAATCCGTCGCGAGATAGATATGATCGGCGGACTTTGCCAACCGTTTGAGTTCGCTGACAACCTTTTCCTTGCCGGGCAGTATCTCGTATCGGGCGCTCCAGTCCTGGTCAGGATCCACCCCCATGCGGGCAACCAGTTGCTCCCTGGACTTCCGTTTCTTGTGAACCACCTTCTCTTCCGGGCTCATCTTGCGGGTCAACGCGGCCTGCCTGGCACGTTCTTTCGGATCTGACGTTGAGCCGCTACCGCTGACCGGAAGGTCGCGAATGTGCCCGACGCTGGACTTCACAATGAAGTCGGACCCCAGGTATTTGTTGATGGTCTTCGCTTTCGCTGGCGACTCGACAATAACGAGGCTTTTACCCATATCGGAGATCTGTGTCCTTGGCGATAATCGGTTAAAAAATCAGCAAACCGGAAACTCGCTGTAAAATCAGTCGGCTAGAAAACAGTCCATAGCCGCCACAAGTGTATAGGTGCATTGTTTTACAGGGTCAAGAAAAGCAAGACAACCCATTCTTTTATTTCCAGGCGCCTTTTTCTCCAGTCAGAGACAGGAAAGCCCGGCGTTTGCCGGGCCTCCTGAGACAGCGTTACTGATTCTGCTCAATGAATCAGAGACGCTCCCATACCGTTGCAATGCCCTGCCCCAGGCCGATACACATGGTGGAAACACCAAGCTTACCGCCTTTGGCCTGCATGACATTCAGCAGGGTTGTAGAGATACGTGCACCGGAACAACCCAGCGGATGCCCAAGGGCAATCGCGCCACCATTCAGGTTTACTTTCTCTTCCATTACACCCAACAGCTTCAGGTCTTTCAGGACCGGCAGGGACTGACCCGCAAAGGCTTCGTTCAGTTCCCAGAAGTCGATATCTTCGACTTTCAGGCCTGCGCGCTTCAACGCCTTCTTGGTGGCCGGAACCGGGCCGTAACCCATGATCGCGGGATCACAACCGGCAACAGCCATGCTGCGAATCCTGGCAACCGGCTTCAGGCCCAAAGCTTCAGCACGCTCTGCGGACATCAGCACCATGGCTGCGGCACCGTCAGTCAGCTGCGAGGACGTACCTGCAGTCACTGTACCGTTTTTCGGATCGAACGCTGGCTTCAGCTGACCCAGCGATTCAGCGGTGGTTTCGGGACGAATGGTCTCGTCTTCCTCGATCAGCACTTTAAAGCCGTTCTCGTCATGACCTTCAATCGGAACGATTTCGTTCTTGAAGCGGCCTTCCTGAGTGGCTTCATGCGCCAGGCGATGTGAACGTGCGCCAAACTCGTCCTGCTGCTCACGGGTGATGCCGTGCATCTTGGCGAGCATTTCTGCGGTCAGGCCCATCATATTGGACGCTTTGGCAGAGTACTTGGACGCAGCCGGGTTGTGGTCAAAACCGTCGGTCATGGGAATGTGACCCATGTGCTCAACACCACCCACGAAGAACACATCGCCGTTGCCAGTCTGGATCGCCTGGGCGGCGGTGTGGATCGCGCTCATGGCAGAACCACACAGACGGTTCACGGTCTGCGCAGCAGACTCATGAGGGATGCGGGTCAGCAATGAAATCTGACGCGCCACGTTGAAGCCCTGCTCTTTGGTCTGGTTTACACAGCCCCAGATCACATCTTCAACTTCTTTCGGGTCGAGCTTCGGGTTGCGCTCAAACAGTGCTTCGATAAGCGCAGCCGACAGGGTCTCCGCACGAACATTGCGGAAGCAGCCGTTTTTGGCACGCCCCATCGGAGTCCGCACGCAATCGACGACGACAACGTCTCTCGGATTAAGGCTCATAGATCTTTCTCCGTTCGGAAATCTCGTTCAGGGTTAGCCAAAGAACTTTTCGCCAGTCTTGGCCATTTCACGCAGCTTCTCGGTCGGATGGTACAGGGGACCAAGATCTGCAAACTTGTCTGCCAGCTCGACGAACTTGTCGACACCCATGTCGTCGATATAACGCAGGGCGCCACCACGGAACGGCGGGAAGCCGATACCGAAAATCAGGCCCATATCGGCGTCTGCCGGGTCTTCAACAATGCCGTCTTCCAGGCAGCGAACGGTTTCGAGGCACAGAGGCAGCATCATACGTGCGATGATGTCCTCGTCGCTGAAATCGTTCTTACCCTGAACAACCGGCTCAAGCAGCTTGTAGGTTTCTTCGTCGACAACCTTCTTCTGCTTGCCCTTGCGGTCCAGTTCGTACTTATAGAAGCCCTTGTCGTTCTTCTGTCCGTAACGGTTGTTATCGAACATCACGTCAATGGCGGTAGTACCTTCGTGCTTCATGCGGTCCGGGAAGCCGTCAGCCATGACTTCGCCAGCGTGCTTGCCGGTGTCCATGCCAACCACGTCCAGCAGATAGGCAGGGCCCATCGGCCAACCGAACTTCTCCATGACCTTGTCGACGTGCTGGAAATCCGCGCCGTCACGTACCAGGTTCACAAAACCACCGAAGTACGGGAACAGCACACGGTTGACCAAGAAGCCTGGGCAATCGTTGACCACAATCGGGGTCTTACCCATGGCCTTGGCGTAGGCCACTGTGGTGGCAATAGCCTTGTCACTGGTCTTCTCACCACGGATAACCTCAACCAGGGGCATCATGTGCACCGGGTTAAAGAAGTGCATGCCGCAGAAGTTTTCCGGACGCTTCAGGTTCTTGGCCAGAAGATCGATGGAAATGGTGGAGGTATTGGACGTCAGGATCGCGTCTTCACGAACATTGTCTTCGGTCTCACGCAGAACAGCGTCTTTAACCTTCGGGTTCTCAACAACGGCCTCAACAACCAAATCGACGTTCTTGAAGTCGCCGTAGTTGAGTGTCGGCGTGATGCTGTTCAGAACGTCAGCCATCTTGCTGGCGTCCATTTTACCCTTGTCAACGCGCTTGGAAAGAAGCTTCTTGGCCTCTTTAAGACCCAGAGCGATGCCTTCCTGGGCGATGTCCTTCATGATGATGGGCGTACCCTTCAATGCGGACTGGTAAGCCACACCGCCACCCATGATGCCAGCGCCCAGAACGGCCGCCAGTTTCACGTCATTGGCTTCCTTCTCCCAGGCCTTGGCCTTTTTCTTCAGCTCCTGGTCGTTCAGGAACAGGCCAACCAGGCAGGCTGCCACGTTGGTTTTGGCCATCTTGGCGAAGCCTTTAGCCTCAACCTCGATCGCTTTGTCACGGGTAAGGCCGGCATGCTTCTGCATGACCTTGATCGCCTCGACCGGTGCCGGATAGTTCTTGCCAGCCTGGCCGGCAACGTACGCCTTGGAGATCTCGAAAGCCATCATGCTTTCCATGGCGTTCAGCTTGATCTTGCCCTTCTTCTCTTCACGACGCGCCTGGTAATCCAGCTTGCCGTCGTTGCACTGGTTGATAATGCTGATGGCCGCATCTACCAGCTTCTCACCCTCAAGTACGGCATCAACTGCACCGACTTTAAGGGCTTTGTCGGCACGGTTCTCAGTGCCGCCGCAGATCCATTCAACCGCGTAGTCAACACCGACCAGACGGGACAGACGCACAGTGCCACCGAAACCTGGGAAAATGCCCAGCTTTACTTCCGGAAGACCTACTTTGGCCTTCTTGTCCATCACCCGGTAGTCCGTGGCAAGACACATTTCAAAGCCGCCACCCAACGCCATACCGTTGATCGCCGTTACGGTGGGGAAAGGCAGATCTTCAATCGCGCTGAATACTTCATTGGCCTTGAGGTTGTTGGCAACGAGGTCTTCTTCCGGCCCGGCAAACAGGTCGGTGAATTCCGTAATGTCGGCGCCAACAATAAAGCTGTCCTTGGAACTGGTCACAACCAGGCCTTTCAGGCCCTTCTGCGCTTCCAGTTTGTCAGTCGCGGCGCGGAGCTCTTCAATCGTGAGACGGTTGAACTTGTTCACTGACTCGCCCTGCAAGTCAAAGTTCAACTGAGCGATCCCGCCTTCGATCTCTTTAACCGTGATGGCTTTACCTTCGTAAATCATCAACTGATCTCCAGTCTGTGTTTGGAACTGCTGAAACAGCCGCACAAGCGCTTCGCAAGACGACCGCTGATGCAGCGAGATTTCGGTCACTGTTTTCAATCAATACCCGATCAAGCGATCCAAAAATTCATACAGTCGTTTGAATCGTGGTGTGACACGATGAAAAAAAACGGCTCGTTTGTCAATTTGTTTCTGGAAGAATCAACCCGACCAGCCTCGAAATGGACAGCCGAACGGCATCAGGAGGCGAATGGAATTGTTGTTTATCAAGTATGTAGTTCGAGGTATTGATGCGAAACGGTAGGTTTATCACGTAAATTTTAAATTTGTTTACATTTACTCCCGTAGCGCCCCCCAAAACAACTTGATTGGTCGGCGGAGTTACTTTACCTTCAGCCTAAGACTTTAGTCCACAATAATAAAACAGCCTTAACGGAGACCCATCCGATGAAAGACGCTCGCTTGCGGGTACGTTCCCTGGTAACGGCGCTCGCGCTGTTACTGATCACCTCCTTTACGGTCCGCGCCCAGGAAGGCGACGGCTTTCTTTCGGACCTGCATAATTTCCGGGTCAATAACTACATGGCACTCGACGCCTACTATCGGTTCAGCGCAAGCGGCGATACCGAAACCCTGAACGAGATTGTCGCCAGTATCAATGCCGCCAACGAATCCATGAATTCGGTCGCCGACAGCACCGCCGGCGTATTGTCCGGAGAACAGGTTGAAAGCCTCAACGTGGAGTTCGACAAATTCAAGGATCTGATGCGGAGCAACATCAACGACGTGCGCAACACCGGTTATCCCGACCTGCGCCTGGTGTCCGATATGGCGAACCAGGCGTTATCGATGAACCAGGTGGCTTCAGAGATGTACGCGGTTGCCCGGGAAAGCGCCGAAGTCGCAACTGCCCAGAGAGTTGAAGCCGCACGCTCGGCGGCAGTCACTATGGCACAGATGATGGCCAAGTACTCCGCCCGCACCCATTCCTCGGTATCGCAAACCTTCCAGGGCTCCTCCAACGACATCCCTCTTGACGAGCAGGCAAAGCAGTTTGACGCCTTCCTGTCACAGATCACCAAAGGCGGTGCCCAGGGCCCACTAAAAGCCGCTCTGGACGACCTGACCTCCAAGTGGGAGTTCATTCGGGGCTCCTATATTAACTATAACGACAACAACGTTGCGTTTGTGATCGACCGCTATTCCAAAGGCATTCTCCGGGGCCTGGAAACAACCATTGGCCTGTTGCGCGAAAACGCCTGACGTCCACGCCGGCTGGGGCAGATTGTAGCCCCAGCCAACTCTCCTTTTGTCACCTTTCCAGTCAGTCATTGATACCTGTCAGTGTTGGTTTACACTTATGGGACAAGGTACTGCTTTGGCACACCAAGAGTTTGACCCCATCCGCGAAGGAGCGATGCGATGTCGATCTATAAGAAGATACTGGTGGCAATCGATCTGACCGAAGAGGCCCCCCAGGTACTCAATAAGGCCGTCGAAATAAGCAAAGCCCATAGTGCTGAGTTGATGCTTGTGCACGTAGTGGAGCCTGTTGGCTACGCCTATGGGGGCGACATTCCGATGGACCTGACGGAACTTCAGGATCAACTGGACAAGGCGGCAAAGGAACAGCTTGCCGGGTACGGTGAAAAGTACAATGTTGGCAAAGACAATCAGATAGTGACGGTGGGGCGCCCTGAATCCGAAATCCATCGGCTGTCTGAAGAGCAGAGTGTGGACCTGGTCATCGTGGGAAGCCACGGCCGCAAAGGATTCCAGTTGCTTCTAGGATCAACCGCCAACGGTGTGTTGCATGGCACCGTCTGCGATGTCCTTGCGATCCGCATCCAGTAGCCGGACGATGGCCGCGGCGCCCTAGTCGGCGCCGTCGCCCTTCATTTTTGCTTCCAGTTTTCGAAGCTGACTTTCCAGGGAAAAACTCACACTGGAGGCCATTGAGAAGAAGTTCAGCAATGCCTTCAGGTTACTGTCCCCCTCGCACACCGAATGGATCCGCTGCCATAACGCCTGGTTGACCAACTGCAGGCGTTGATTTCTCTCCACCAGCCCTTTCAGTTCCCAGTCTGGCTCCTTGTGGTTACGTTTCGCCAGGTACTGCTGCAAAAGGTAGTGAGACACACTCCTCATGATGAATTCATCGTTGCTGGCAAACGGCAAGTGATGCACGGCCATCGACTTCAGTTCGGACAACACCGGACACCCGCTTGTCGCCATTTTCAGCCCCAGCAATGACCTCAGGGACTCCTCAAGCGTGGTGTCCTTGGAATAACGCCTGCGGTCGTCTGTAACCTCCACAGTCACCTTCTGGTAGGCGTCCTCTGCCTGAAAGGCGTTCACAACCGGAAGCATTTCAACGGCGGCGGGACATCGTGGCGACTCCGATGCTTTCAGCGGGCAGTTGGCGCATTGGCAGTGCTCCAACCTTGTCCAGCTCGGCAGGTTGCCCACCGGCTCAGCTGGCCGGTCCGTTACTTTAAACGTCTCGGAACGCTTGTCTTCAAATTTGAAGTGGTACGTTACATTCATTGATTCGCCTGTTCTTCCAGCTCCATCCAGCGCTCGATGACCTTCTCCAGGTGGGCTTCCTTGTCCCCGAGGTCCGCCAGGGTCGTGGAGACGCTCTCAGCGGGCCCGGAGTAGAATTCCGGATCGGAAATCTGTGCCCGAAGCTTTTCCAGTTCCGCCTCCAGCTCTTCAATCTGGCCCGGAAGTTTTTCCAGTTCAAGCTTCAGTTTGTAGCTGAGTTTTACGGGTTTTGTTTTTTTGGTGTCTGCCACTGCGGGCGCTTCCGGCTTCTTTTCCGGCACTGGGCTCTGGTTCTTTGGCGGCTTGGTGGCCTTTCGGCTTACCCCCTCAGAAGGGAACCGGCCACCCTGCCTCCGCCAATCGGTATACCCACCGACAAACTCCGCGACTCTGCCAGAGCCGTCCAGGAACACCGTATCAGTAGCGACGTTATCGAGGAACTCGCGGTCGTGGCTGATAACGATCACAGTACCGGCAAATTCCACCAGCCGGGATTCAAGTAACTCCAGGGTCTCCACGTCCAGATCATTGGTCGGCTCATCCAGCACCAGGATATTGGCCGGCTTGCTGAAGAGCTTGGCAAGAAGAAGACGCGCACGCTCACCCCCGGAAAAGACACGCACAGGGGACCTCGCCCGTTCCGGGCTGAACAAAAATTCCTGCAGATATCCCAGTACGTGCTTGCTCTGGCCGTTAATTTCGATGAACTCCCGCCCCTCGGACAGGTTATCCAGCGCATTGCGTTCAAGGTCGAGCTCACCCCGGAGCTGGTCGAAGTAAGCGATCTGCAAATTGGTGCCGAGGCGAATTCGGCCATCTGTGGGCTTCAGGTCTCCCAGCATTAGCCGGACCAGGGTGGTCTTCCCAGTGCCATTTTCACCAACGAGGCCAATCTTATCGCCCCTGAGGACCGTCATGTTCATGTCGCGAATGACCGCGGTACCATCAGGATAGGCAAATCCGGCATCACTGGCTTCCACCACCAGTTTCCCGGAACGGGCGGCGTCTTCCACCGAAAAGCTCGCAGTTCCACCGCGTTCGCGACGTTGCTGGCGTTCTTCACGCATGGCCTTTAGCGCCCTCACCCGGCCCATATTGCGGGTCCTACGAGCCTTAATCCCCTGGCGTATCCACGCCTCTTCCTGTTTTAGCCGCTTGTCGAACAGCGCATTCTGGCGATCTTCCTCCTCCAGAGCCTTTTCCTTTAGGTCCAGATAGCGGTCGTACGTAGCGGCAAAACTCACCAGATGCCCGCGGTCCAGTTCCACGATGCGCGTGGCCATGCGGCGTATAAACGCGCGGTCGTGGCTGACAAACAGAATCGCGCCACGGAATTGACCAAGGGCCTCTTCCAGCCAGGCAATGGCGGGCACATCCAGGTGGTTGGTAGGCTCATCCAGTAACAGGATATCCGGCTCGGTCACCAGGGCACGCGCCAACAGGACACGTCGCTGCCAACCGCCGGAAAGCGTGTTCAGACGCTGCTCCGGGTCGATGCCATATTGCTCGAGGATGGCGCCGACTTTCTGGTCCAGACGCCAGCCATCCAGCGCCTCAAGGCGCTCCTGTACTTTCATCAGCCGGTCCAGGCTGGCTTCATCCGCAGTCTGGGACAACCGATGAAATTCCGCGAGCAATTCCCCGGTCTCCGGGAAAGCACCGGAAACGGCCTCATACGCGGTTCGAGTATCATTGACGGGGAGATTCTGGGGCAGCACTGACAACACCGCACCGTCGTCCAGCCGGACAACACCGCCGTCCGCCGTTACCTCACCGCTGACGATCTTCAGTAGTGTGGATTTTCCCTCGCCATTCCTGCCAAGAAGACACACACGTTCACCTGCCTCGATGGTCATAGAGGCTTGGTCGAGCAATGGCTGCATGCCAAAAGCAAGGGATACGGCATCCAGCGTTAACAATGGCACGTTACTGATTCTCCGTTGTGGCAGTCGTTTGCAGAGTAATCGGATCACCGACCCGGATGGTCCCGTCCGATTCATGAATGGCGTTCATTCCGAAAATGACGCCGTCAGAGGTTCGCCGATAGGTTCCAAGCATCCTTAAAGGCTGCAGATCTACGGACTTTACGCCTTGGTCCGGATCCACGGTGGTCATAACACAGCGGGAACAGGGCTTTACCAGCGTGAATGCCGTTTCCCCGATGCGTGCAGATGTCCAGTTGTCCTCATCCCAGGCCCCCGCGCCCTCAACAACAATGTTCGGCCGGAACCTTCGCATATCGATGGCCGAATCAAGGCGCGTGTTCAGCTCTTCAAGGGACGCAAGGTTGGTGATCAGGAATGGAAAACCATCGGCAAAGCTGACCCGACGATACTCGGTAACCCGGCTCGCCTCAACGCGGCGGAAGGTTTCCTCGGGCATATACACAAAGCGAAATGTCTGGCCACAGTAGCGGGACAGCGCAGCAGATGCCTTGTCCTCTCCGTACACCGCTTTCGCCCAGTCCCGCCAGACCCTGACACGACACTCCTCAGTGTCCGGCAACAATGGAAACTCGCCCTCCCCCGGTATATCGACAAAGACCTGACCTGAGTCCAACCGGGTTTTGATCATGGCGAGTTCCGGATTGCTTCGCTGGGTAACGAACTCGCGCTCGGAATCAACGATCATCCAGCGACGGTCATCGGCCGGACCGAACTCGTCCAGAAGGAATGAAGAAACCTGGATTCCGGCCAGGGATTTGACCGGATAGACATACAACGAATGTACCTGCATGGGCGCTCCCGAAACACTGACGACAAGGCATCCAATATGACCTGGCAGTATAACCGAGAACAGGGTGTGAAGACTGTGGCTTGCAGGCTAAAAATGAAAAACCCGGCCTTTCCTTTCGAAAAGACCGGGTTTTTGGAATCTGGAGCGGGAAACGAGATTCGAACTCGCGACCCCAACCTTGGCAAGGTTGTGCTCTACCAACTGAGCTATTCCCGCTTGATCAACGGACGCGTATTCTACGGATTCATCCTGGTTCGTCAACTCTTTTTTCAGGACCTTTTTCATCCCCATATTCAGACCGGTACGATCTTCTGTTCGCCTAACGCCAACCCGATCACGCGCGCAACGGTCTCAGACAGTGCGGCGTAATCCACACGCTGATCGTTGAGTAAAGAATCGTATCCCATACCCAGAGTGACATTCACCAGCAGCGTTGCGTCTCTCTCCGGTGATGGCGAATCCAGCCGCTTCAGTATCTGCCGCAGGCCTGCGGTCCAGGCTTCACGATAGCTTCTTGCCAGGCCCGCAAGACGGTCATCCCTTAACGCTTCCATAAGGAACACCTGCTCCGCCAGCATCTGCTGCCTTCGCTTTGTAAACTGCTCATGGAGATAGGCCGTCGATATTACCGACAAACGCGCAGCCAATTCCTTGCGTTGGGGACCATTGCGCCGAAGGGTTTCTGCAGGGGTGGTATCCAGCACCAGATTGATGGTGTCATAAAAGCCATCAAGATTGTCCCGGGCTTTTTCAGCGAAAAGCATGAATGAGTCACTGATCAATTCATGAATATCGCGAAAGTAATAGGTGGTGGCGGCCAGAGGCACTTTCGCTTCCCTCGCAACAGCTCGATGCTTGATGCCTCGCAAACCGTCACGAGCTGCAATTCGAAGGGTCGCCTCCAGGATTTTAAGACGCCGTAGCTCGCTTTTTACACGTAAGGTCTTGCGCCCCCTGTAGCGAATCGACTGCCGAAGTAATCGGTTCTCCGGCAGTTCACTGTTCGCCTGGAGTGCGGGGTTCTGTAACTGCCCCATGGCTGGTTTTCCTTGTTTCGATCGCCGGCCGCCTGCAATGGCCCTGAGACCTGTGCAGCGAAGCCTGATTCTTGTTAGTTTTTGTAAATTCTGCCGCATAAGGCGCCATGAAACCTTGATGGGCTTGGCAGTTCCGGCCTGTTGAACGGATTTGAAGGCATTTATTGGCCGAAGCGCTTACCGTTGGTCAGGTAGGCTTGCTCCTCCGGGCTCGAGGAGCGTTTCAGTGCCTGGTTGCGGTGTGGAAAACGGCCGAATTGGTGGATGATATCCCGATGGTCACGGGCGGATTGTAGAAAACTCTCCATAAAATCTCCGACAATGCCATCGGTGGCGGCGGCCAATTGTGAGTAACACTCCACAGACAGATCCTGATCCTCACGTTTTTCCGAGTGCTGCAGCGGCATATAGAGGAAGCCCCGCTTTACCGGGGGCAATTCCATGTCCTGTCCATCACGCATCGCTGCCTTACAGAGCTTTACAGACAACCGGTCATTGGAAAACGCCAGCGCTCCGCCCCGATGAATATTCCGTGTGAACTGATCCAGCAGGATGATCTCTGCAAGAGCCCCGCCGGCCGTCTTGCGCCAGTGCCGCAGACCGTCCTCTGACGCAAAAAGGACCATCGACAGGAAGCGTCGCCGGATTTCCTGGTCGAAGGCACGCGTGGAACGGAACCAGCGATTCCTGTGAAAGCTGTCCGGCAGGCCGTGCTCATCAAGTTCACCAAACCAGAAATCCAGAATCTCTTTCCAATCGAACATATACCCATCCTATCGTCATCGAGCAGCACAGTGGCAGGCCTGCGGCTGCTACACTTTAGATTACTATCCCAGCTTTTATTCATACCAGGAGATACTATGAACGGAGAAGCTCCCCGAATAATCCTACTTGCCCATGGAAGCAGCGATGAGCGCTGGTGCCGGACGTTCGAAGCATTGGCAACCCCGACACTTGAATCTGTACCCGGGTCCCGCATTGCCTATATGGAACTGGCAGAGCCCTCCCTGGATACGGTTATCAGCGAGGGAGCAAGTGAAGGCGTCCGACAGTATACCGTCGTGCCGCTATTCCTGGCGGCGGGCCGTCATCTCAGAAAAGACGTTCCCGCGATGATCGAGGGGCTACAAAGCCAACACGAGGTCAGCATTACGCTTGCACCACCCATCGGTGAGAATCCCGAACTGGGGAAAGCCATTCGTGACGTTGTGATCCACGAACTCGACAGCCACAAACAGCCGGCATAACCCATCACCGACAACTATCAATAGCCGACCATTAACCGACCCAGGAGCGAGCAGCAATGGATAATCGGATTCTGATCACCGGAGGCACCGGATTCATCGGCCAATCATTGTGCCAACAACTGATCAGCAAAGGCTACGCCCCAACCGTCTTCAGCAGACAGTCCACGGCAAACGTTCAGGCTCTTTGTGGACGTGTAGAGGCGTTGGGAGATCTCGAGCTGCTACGAGGCCACCCGGGGTTCGGTGCGGTTATCAACCTGGCTGGCGAAGGCATCGCCGATAAACGGTGGTCCGATCGCCGCAAACAGGAACTGCGGGACAGCCGTATCGGCCTTACTAGCCTCCTGGCGAACGTGATAAGGAGCTGGGAATCACTCCCGCGCGTGCTGGTGTCCGGTTCTGCGGTGGGTTTCTACGGCGACCAGAGCCGTGAACACGTGACTGAGCAAACGTTGCCCCATGACGAATTCACTCATCGCATGTGCCGTGACTGGGAACAGGAAGCTCTGAGCCTGGAGGCTGACGGCGTTCGCGTATGCCTGTCGCGGACGGGGATTGTTGCCGGCCCGGGTGGCGGTTTCCTGCAGCGCATGCTTCTACCCTTCCGCCTGGGTCTTGGGGGACGACTTGGCGACGGCGAACAGTTCATGCCATGGGTTCACCGGGACGACGTGGTCGCAGCGCTTGTCTGGATGCTCGAATCCGACAAGGCCAACGGCCCCTACAACGTCGTGAGCCCCAACCCGGTCACCAACCGGCAGTTTACAAAGTGTCTTGCCGGCGTTTTGGGCCGGCCGGCCATTTTCCCGGCACCAAGTCCGGTCCTTAAGTTGGCGCTGGGCGAAATGTCCCGGTTGTTACTGACCGGCCAAATGGCCATACCCGAAAGACTCGAAGCCGAAGGGTTCCATTTCCAGTATCCTGAATTGGGCCCAGCCCTGGCGGATTCGGTAAGGTACTGAGGCGGTCCTCGGAAAGGCTCAGGGCAGCTTCCTCGACCAACCTGCTGTGCTCGCGAAAGCCATTATTTTTTTAAAAACCGTTTGACAGCTCGTATCGCCTTACTTAATATACGCGCCACCTCGACGAGGCAAGCTTTTGAAGCGATGCGTCCCCTTCGTCTAGTGGCCTAGGACTCCGCCCTTTCACGGCGGCAACAGGGGTTCGAACCCCCTAGGGGACGCCATTTTTTCAGCTTCTTTTTCTTTGCAGGTCCACCCTGCACTCCCAATCGATCAGCCCTGCATGCGCAGGCGTTCAACACCCCCGAACACTGCCCGCTCCCAAGACATTAACAAATCCTGAACAGTGACACATTTCTCCCGATTTTTCCTGTATTTGCGAGGCATTTGCAAGAAACTGCTGCTATAGTCCTGAGAACACCGTCTGACCATGCTCATTGAAACCTGCCAGGGTGGCCGAAGTATAGGACATGCAAAAACTGTTGACTCGCCTGCAACGATTTCGAACCGGGTCTCCCCTGTCCTTCAGGCTGCTCGCATACATCCTGTTGTTCAGCTCGTTGTTCACGCTCATCTCTTCAGCTATCCAGATATACTCGGATTACCGGAAGGACCTGTCGCAGATCGACAGGCGCATGATGGTTGTCGAAACCGGCTATACCTCCAGTCTGGCCCGCAGCCTATGGGCGCTGGATCAGAAACTCCTACAGACCCAGCTCGAAGGCATACTCAGCCTGCCAGACATCGTTCACCTACGCCTCAAAATTGAACCGGATTCCGAACTGGTCATGGGCGAAATCCCTCGCAACGCCCAGACAATCAGCCATACGTTCAAGCTCACCCACCAGGGTGATGAAATGTTCAGTTTGGGTCAGTTGACCATCACCGCCGATCTGAAGCGGGTGTTCTCGGACATGCGCCAAAAAGTCGTAGTGGTGCTGACCACCCAGTTCCTGAAGACCTTTTTCGTTTCGATCCTGATCATCTGGATTTTCCAGCACTTCATTGCGCGGCACCTGACCACCATGGCCAACTACGCCCGCA
This sequence comes from Marinobacter sp. UBA3604, assembly GCF_002375325.1. Classification (NCBI taxonomy): domain Bacteria; kingdom Pseudomonadati; phylum Pseudomonadota; class Gammaproteobacteria; order Pseudomonadales; family Marinobacteraceae; genus Marinobacter; species Marinobacter sp. UBA3604. The sequence goes on along the minus strand of NZ_DFMB01000021.1, from coordinate 66,859 downwards.
ATTTCTCACTCAACAACCTGTCAGACCCGCTTGAACTGGACCGACCGGACACCCAACTGAATCGAAATGACGAACTGGCCCAGGTCACCGTTGCCATCAACCAGATGCGGGAACGTCTCAACGATGACCTCGAACGACAGGAGCGCGATGCCCAGGAAATCCGAAAATTCTCCAAGGCGATTGAGCAAAGCCCGTCATCGGTGCTGATTTGTGATCGCCAGTGGCGTATCGAATACGCCAACCAGAAATTCAGCCAGCTCACCGGCTACGACGCAGCCACCATCGCCGGAAAACACCCGGGCGTGCTATCCGAGGATGCACAGGCCCATCGAGAAAACCGCCAACTGTGGCAATCCATCCGACTTCAGGTCCAACGCGTGGGGGTCTGGCAGGGGGAAATCAACAGCGTTCGCAAGAACGGTGAGCGCTTCTGGGAACAACTGATCGTAACCCCCATCAAGAATTCCAAGGGCGAAGCCACCGGCTACCTGATTCTTGGCGAAGATATCAGCATTCGCAAGCGCTACGAGCAACAACTGCTCAGACAGGCTAACTACGACATCCTGACCGGGCTTCCCAACCGAATGCTCGCCCTGGATCGCCTGAAACTGGCCCTGGCCCAGGCAAGACGCGAAAGCTCCCTGGTTGGCGTGATGTTTCTCGACCTGGACAACTTCAAGCACATTAACGATACCCTTGGGCACGACGCCGGTGACAACCTCCTGATAGAGGCCGCACGACGGATTTCCAGCTGCCTTCGGGGTACCAGCACCGTCGCCAGGCTTGGTGGTGATGAGTTTCTGGTGATATTGCCCGGCCTGACGGGCCCCGAGGCGACGTCACAGGTGGCAGAGCGTATCCTCAAGACCTTTGCCCCTCCTTACCTGCTGAATGGCCAGGAAGTGTTCGTAACCACCAGTATCGGTATCTCCGTTTTCCCGAACGACTCCGATAACAGCGGCACCCTGCTTCAACACGCCGATGCCGCCATGTACCAGGCCAAACACAAGGGTAAAAGTGCCTATGCTCTCTTTGCTCCGGAAATGACGGAAGTCTCCCATGAACGGCTGCAGATGGAATCGCTGATGCGCCGGGCCCTGGAGCAAAAAGAGTTCGAGCTCTACTACCAGCCCATTGTTCGCACCGAGTCCGGCCAACTGTGCTCTGCCGAAGCCCTGCTGCGCTGGAATAACCCCGGTATGGGTATGGTCATGCCCGACCGGTTTATACCCCTGGCGGAAGAAACCGGCCTGATAACGCCGATTGGTGAATGGGTGTTACGGGAAGCCTGCCTGGCGGCCATACGCTGGAAAGAGTCCACTGGTACGGACATCGGCATTTCAGTCAACGTATCTCCCAGGCAATTCAGGGATCCGGGCTTTGTCGACACCGTCATGAATGCTCTCAAAGCCAGCGGTTTGCCCCCCCAGCAACTGGAACTGGAAATCACTGAGCGACTGATCCTTGATAACACCATAGAAACCGCCGATATCCTGCGGCAACTCGATCAATCCGGTATTCGCCTGTCAGTTGATGACTTCGGTACCGGCTATTCGGCGCTCAGCTACCTCAAGAGCTACCCTTTCGATACCCTGAAAATCGACAAATCCTTTGTCCAGGACGTGATGAAGGAGCGGGAGGACGCCTCGCTGGTGAAGGCCATTATCAACATGGCCCACAGTCTTGGCTTGAGTGTAATTGCAGAAGGCGTGGAAGAAGAAGCCCAGACACACTTCCTGCAACAGGAAGGCTGTGACTATTCACAAGGCTATTTCTACAGCAGGCCGATGCCCGAAAACGAGTTTCAGGAGTGGCTAAAGACCAACCATCGCGCCCTTTGATGCAGCACCGACTGCCTGGCGCTGCCCCGACGGTCGGATCGTTTCAGCGTTTCTTGCTCTTCATTCGCGCTTTCTTCCGCACCGGCCGCCCTTTCTTCAGGTCATTGTCCTGTTTGACCTTCTGACGCGGCGTCAGCCGGCTAACCTTATTAGCGAACGGGTTTTCACTGGAACGGAACTCGAAGCGAATGGGAGAACCATTGACCTTCAGCACTTTACGGAAGGTATTCTCCAGATAGCGTTTGTAAGCCCCTGGCAACGCGTCAGTCTGATTGCCATGCACCACAATCACTGGAGGGTTGGACCCACCCTGGTGGGCGTACCGCAGCTTTATTCGACGCCCCTGCACAAGCGGCGGCTGGTGTTGGGCGGTAGCATCCTGGAGGATGGCCGTCAGGCGATTGGTCGGCCACTTGGCCATCGCTGACTCATAGCAGGCGTGAACCGAATCGTACATGACGCCCACACCGGAGCCGTGAAGGGCAGATATGTAGTGCTTGTCAGCATAATCAAGAAAGTCCAGGCGGCGCTGAACCTGCTCTTTTACCTTGGCCCGGTCGTCCGGGTCCATGCCGTCCCATTTGTTGACCGCAATCACCAGGGAACGGCCGGCATCCAGAACAAAGCCAATCAGATGAAGATCCTGGTCCACCAGACCTTCCCGGGCGTCGATAACCAGGATGACCACATGGGCGTCATCGATAGCCTGGAGGGTCTTGATGATGGAAAACTTCTCCACCACCTCACTGACATTCTTACGCCGGCGCACACCGGCCGTATCGATCAGTGTGTACTGGTTATCCATGCGTTCAAACGGGATGTAAACGCTATCCCGGGTGGTGCCGGGCATGTCATAGACGATCACCCGGTCCTCTCCGAGCATGCGGTTGACCAATGTTGACTTGCCCACGTTCGGCCGCCCGACAATACCAATGCGTATGCCCGGATAACGATCGGCACGGTCCTGCCCTTCGCGCTCTTCCTCGGACGGCAGCAACTCTTCCAGCATGGAGCGAATGCCCCGGTTGTGAGAGGCAGCAATCAGATAGGTAGATTCAAAGCCCAGGCCGTAGAAATCGGACGCGGCGATGTCGGGGTCCTGGCCATCCGTCTTGTTGACCACCAGATGCGCCCGCTTGCCGGTTTTCCGAAGATGGGCAGCAATCAGTTCGTCGCCGCCATTGAGGCCGGCCTTGCCATCTACCAGAAACAGGACAATGTCAGCTTCCTCGACAGCCTGCATGGACTGGCGGGCCATTTCAGCGTCCAGGCCTTCCTCACCCCCGGTCAGGCCACCGGTATCAATCACGATAAAGCGCTGCCCTTCGTAATTGCCCTCACCGTATTTACGATCACGGGTTAAGCCGGGGAAATCCGCTACAAGCGCATCCCGGGACCGCGTCATTTGATTAAACAGTGTCGATTTGCCCACGTTGGGGCGCCCGACAAGAGCAATTACAGGGGTCATAGTCTTTCGCTACACATTAAACAGGGCCCGCGCTTCACAGCGATAGGGCCGGAAAGGAGCACTCAGTCGAGCGTCCGGAGTTTCAATACCGACAGTTTACCGCTATTGCCATACACAAGAAGGTTACCGTTCTGCAGGCGCTGGAAAGGCACCCGCAGGCCCTCGTCGTCAAATTCAAGCTGACCCACCAAGCTGCCGTCTTCCAACGACAACATATGAATATACCCCTCGAAATCACCTATCAACAGGTAATCCTCATAGACAACCGGCTGCGTTGGCTGCCGCCAGGATAACCGGTCCTGAACCCACAGCTCGCGACGGTCGGAACCGCGGTAGGCCGTGATATCGCCGTTGGCACCCGCGACAAAAATATTACCGTTGCCGATCATTGGTGACTGCAGGCTGGAGGCGGGACGACTCCAGATTTCCTGTCCGGTTTGCAGGTCAACCAGCGCAAGCTTGCCCTGATAGCCCACAATCATCGCCGCGCTCTCTAGAATCAGCGGCTCACCGGCCACATCAACAAGCCGTTCAAGCTCGGTACGGCCCTGCGGCTGGCCCACTTCATACTGCCAAACGGGCTGGCCGGTCTCAGTGGAGATCGCCATGAGCTTGCCGTTGGCCAGTGAAGCCAGCACAAGGTCTGCCCCGACAAGCGGCGACGCCGCTGCACGTATTGACAGGACCGGGACATCACTGTCGTATTGCCATGCCTGCTCCCCGGAGGCGGTATCAAACGCCAGCACCTTGCCATCAATGGTCTGTGTCACCACCAGGCGCCCATTGGACTGGGGGGATGCCAACACTTCGTTGGGCAAAGGCTGCCGCCAAAGCGCAGAACCATCTTCGCGCGACAGGGCCATCAGCTCAGCATCACGGGTGACCAGGTACAGGTTTCCCTGATCGCCACCAACGCCGGCACTGATTTCCTCGTCAAGATCCCGGAACCAGAATACCTCGCCGTTTTCGGAGCCGACGGCATAAACCTCGCCATCGGCTGATGCCGCATACAAACGGTCTCCGGTGTTCAGAGGGGCGAGGTACAGGAAGTTGTCATCATGCCCGTCCCCAACACCCATACTCCAGACAGGCTCAAGCCCGACACTGGATGAAATCTCCGGAACCGGTGCAGGTTGCTCAAAGGTGTCGCTGGTACTACATCCTGCAAGGACAGCCAGTGTCAGCATACCCGCAAGCGAAAGGAGTCTGGTATGCCCGTTAACCAACCAGGGCATCAGGCTCCCTCCTCAACACCAAGGTCGGATAGCTTGAGCTCAAGAATGCCGCTACGACCCTGCTGGTTCATTTCACGGGCCGCCAGATACGCTTCTCGAGCCCCCTCACGATTACCCTGGGCTAGCAGGATATCGCCTTTAAGCTCGGTAAAAATAGCGCCGAAACTGCCGGTATTGTCCGTACCCTCAATGGTTGCCAAAGCATCTTCGTACTGTTTCGCCGAGAACTGGGCGCGGGCCAGGCGGTTGCGAATAACCAGCGCCAACGCTCCGCTTTCGCCGGCTTTTTCCTGTGCCCAGGTCAGGGACTCGATCGCCCCTTCCGGATCGCCCTGGTCCATAACCTGCTGGCGAGCAAGCATCAACATGCCATAGATAGCGAAAGCGCTGTCGCTGTATTCTTCTCGCAGGTTCTCGGCCACGTAAGCAACGGTATCTGCGCGATTTTCATCGCTCTCATCGCTGTAGGCATTGATCAGCTCGGCAAACTGGGAAGCCGCTTCCGTACGCTGCTGCATTTGATGGTTCTGCCAGGCCTGCCACCCGAAAACAATAGCCAGCGCCGCACCGACACCGATCAGAAGCGAGCTGCCATTCTTTTTCCACCAGTCCTTGATTGCCTGGACCGTTTCTTCCTCAGTACGCATTTCAGCCATGATGACTCCTGCAATAGATGTTTATTATGCTGTAGCTCGTCGGCGCGCCATCAGCGGCCAAGCAATTCTTTCAGTGCCACTGCCAGGTCGCCCTGGGCAACGTCTTGCTGCGCCTCATCCGAACGTAACGGCTTAAGGCCGGCGGTCCCGCTGGCAACCTCATTCTCACCCAGAATGACTGCGTAACGGGCGCCACTGCGATCAGCCTTCTTCATCTGACTCTTAAAACTACCGCCACCGCAGTGCCCCATCACCGTCACACCCGGCAAGGCATCGCGAAGGGATTCACACAACGCCAATGCTGGGGCCACGGTGGATTCACCCATAGCCGCAACATACACGTCTGCATTGCCATTGGCACTGTCTGGCACAAGATTGAGCGTTTCCAGCAGCAAAATCAGTCGTTCGAGCCCCATGGCGAAACCGACCGCCACCGTTGGCTTGCCTCCCAACTGCTCCACCAGCCCATCGTAGCGACCACCGGCGCAGATCGTCCCCTGGGAGCCCAGGCTGTCGGTAATCCACTCGAATACGGTTTTGCCATAATAATCGAGCCCGCGAACCAGCTTTGGATTCACCGTATACTCAATGCCAGCCGCGTCCAGCAACGAACGCAATTGGCGGAAATGATCCCGTGATTCATCATCGAGGTAGTCATCCAGGCGAGGCGCGTCCACCAGAAGCTTCTGTGTGACCGGGTTCTTGCTGTCCAGAATGCGTAGCGGGTTCGAGCCAAGACGCCTTTGGCTGTCTTCGTCCAATTGATCCCGGTAGTCCGAGAGGTACGCGACCAGCGCCTCGCGGTATTCCCGACGGGCAGCAGACGTACCTATGGAATTGATTTCCAGGCGGGTGTGTTCACTCAGTCCTAGCGCGCGCCAGAGCCTGGCCGTCAACACGAGGAGCTCAGCATCAATATCCGGGCCGGTCATGCCAAAACATTCCACGCCGATCTGGTGGAACTGACGGTAACGGCCTTTTTGGGGGCGCTCATGACGAAACATGGGGCCGGTGTACCAAAGCCGGCGGGTCTGATTAAAAAGCAGACCGTGTTCTTCGGCGGCACGCACACAGCCGGCCGTACCTTCGGGGCGCAGGGTCAGGCTGTCACCGTTGCGATCCTCAAAGGTGTACATCTCTTTCTCAACGATATCTGTCACTTCGCCAATAGAGCGCTTGAACAGGTCCGTCTGCTCAACCACCGGCATGCGAATTTCCTGATAACCGTACTGGGAAAGCACTTTCCTGACCGTGTCTTCCACAAACTGCCACACCGGCGTCTGCTCTGGCAGGATATCGTTCATCCCGCGGATTGCCTGGATCTTAGCCAAGTTACTACCTTATCTGTGTCGGTGATTTGACGATCTGCTCTCAGTCGGCCGAGCGGGTAATGATCGCTTCTTCCTTTTCCTTGCGACGCGCCACTTCCTCACGGATCAGCCGTTCCAGGTCGTCGGTCAGGTTGGCATTGTCGAGCTTCTGATTAGGCTTGCCCGACGCGTAGAACAGGTTCTTGGGGCTGCCGCCGGTCAAGCCCAGGTCAGCAACCTTTGCCTCGCCCGGCCCGTTTACAATACAGCCAATGATGGCAACATCCAGGGACTCGTTGACGTCTTCCAGACGAGCCTCAAGGTCATTCATGGTCTGGATGACATCGAAATTCTGGCGTGAGCAGCTTGGGCACGCGACGAAGTTGATACCCCGGCTGCGCAGGCGCAAGCTTTTGAGAATATCGTAGCCGACCTTGATTTCCTGCACCGGGTCTGCCGCGAGCGATACTCTGATGGTATCCCCAATGCCGTCCATCAGCAGCATGCCCAGGCCAACAGAGGACTTCACTGTCCCGGAGCGAAAGCCACCAGCCTCGGTAATACCCAGATGCAGGGGTTGTTCTATCTGTGCAGCAATCTGACGATATGCCGCCACCGTCATGAAGACCTCTGAGGCCTTCAGGCTCACCTTGAAGTCCTGAAAATCATGACGGTCGAGAATGTCGATATGGCGCATGGCCGACTCAACCAGAGCCTCGGGTGTCGGTTCCCCGTACTTACGTTGCAGTGCCTTTTCCAGCGAGCCCGCGTTGACGCCAATACGAATCGGGATATTGCCATCCCGCGCGGCGCTGATCACGGCGCTGACACGGTCATCCCGACCGATATTACCCGGGTTGATACGAAGACAATCAACACCCAGTTCCGCCACCCGCAGAGCAATTCGGTGATCGAAATGGATGTCAGCCACCAATGGTACCGACACCATTGAGCGAATCTTGCCGAACGCTTCCGCAGCATCCATTGTAGGCACGGATACCCGCACAATGTCCGCTCCAGCTTCCTGCAGGGCGCGGATCTGGCCAACGGTTGCATCCACGTCACAGGTGTTGGTGTTGGTCATGCTCTGGACAGCAATAGGCGCATCGCCACCCACGGGAACATCGCCTACCATTATCTGGCGTGATTTGCGTCTTTTGATCGGAGATTCGTGATTCATATAGCCTGCTAACCGCAAAAGAGGGTTCGAAACGTTCAGATATCCAGCGAGAATTCTGCTCGGTTGTTGACGACCCGATAACCGGAAAGGTCAATCGGTTGGCCATCAAATCTTATAGATTCGATGGCATCGACTGCGCCGACAACAACGTCGATGGGCAGCCTGCCTGATACATTAATCCTGTCACCATCCCGTTGCAGGGATCCCACCAGGCGATTGCCCGCCGAATCGGTTACCTGAACCCAGCACTCATCGCTGAATGTCATTTCCAGGCGAGCGCTGCCGACGGCAGCCGTTGGCTGGGCGCTCTCCTGAAACGCTGGCTCCGGCTCACTGGTCACCACCGGAACCTGGCTCTCATCAATCTCATCGACAGCAGGTTGCGCAGCGGGAGCGGAATCGTCTTCAACCGTCGGGGCCGGAGAGCCAGAGACCTGCTCATTCACCTGAGGGTCCTCAGGCAGCTCTGCCAACTCGCTATTGTCCTCAACGATCGACGCTTCATCAACCGGCGCGGATAGCCTATCGGCCTCTTCCTCGGTTTCAGGCTCGGCTAACTCGGTATCGACAGTGTCGTCCACCGACACCGTCTCTTCGGACGGTTCAGGCTGCGCGGGAGCAGCCGTTTCCGAGGACACAGCCGGTTCCGTCGTGTCGCCTGTTATACCGTCCAATTCGCCCATAAAGCGCAATGCGAGAAAGGCAATTACTGCTATGGCCAACAGGAGAAGCAGCAACTTCGCAACGCGGCGTTTCCGCCGTCTGCGACGTTCGATATCAATCAACGGATTGGCTTCTTCTGCCTGCACTTTTCGCTGCCGCAGTGGCTCCAGCTCCTCATCCAGCGTCGCAATCACCGCATCCGGATCAAGGTCAACCTGTCGCGCGTAAGTTCTGACATAGCCTTTGAGGAACAGTTCACTGTCGATCTGTTCATACTTCCCGTCCTCTATCGCCTGTATCACCGCCGGACGAAGATGTTGGGCATCGGCCACGGCTGAAACACTGAGCCCCTTCTGCTCACGCGCACGTTTGAGCAAATGGCCCGTTGGCTCATTCAGGCTCGACGGTTGTTGTGCATCATCACTGTCCATTGGATGTCATCACCCTGTATTGTTGGTATTCGACAGAGTTTGGAAAATTGTTTTTCAGCAGAAGTCCGAGGCTTGATTCCCGGTTCCTGTCGCCCAGATGCCGGGCGATGCGAATACCTGTGTAGAGGCTTTCCGGAGAATGGCGGAGATTCTGATTCCGTTGCATCAGCGTCATCAGGCGGCTGTAGTAGCGAGACGCGGCCTGATGTTCTCCGGATTCGACCAATGTCCGTGACAGTGCAAGCAATGATTTTGCGTCACCACGGGATAATTCAACAGCGCGCCGGTACGCCGTCTTGGCGCCCTCAAGGTTGCCAATTCTTTCTTCGGTCAATCCGAGATTGAAGAACACGGAGGCCCTGTCGTTGTATGACGTATCCCTGGAGGCCGCGAGGAACTGTTCGCGGGAATCCTCAAACCGGCCAGCGCCGTACAGGAATGCCCCGTAATAAACGCGCCCACGGGTATACCCCTGATCACTGTCGAGTGACTCCTTGAAGGATCGCTCAGCCAGCTCCGGCTCACCCTCGGCATTGTAGATCAGCCCCATGGCCGCCAATGCCCCGGGGTCATCAGAGTCCAATTCAAGCGCCCGTTCGAGGTGGTGTCGGGCTCTTTCCAGATTATTCTGGCCAATATAGGCGGTCCCCAACTGGACATAATTCCTGATGGCCTTGTCGCGATCTGCCTCGCGGGCAAAACGGCTATCGGTATTGGTCACGCACCCCGCGACAAACGTCGCCAACAACACCACTACAAGCGCGGCCTGCATCCTTTTCACCGAATTAAATGTCACAGTCGGTAATTCCTCTTGAATTGGAAGGTGCATATCAGCACTGGGTTTACGGACTGACCTGCTGCACCTGGATATAACGCTGACTACGCTTGGTGCGGTCTTCCACCATCCCTACCAGTTGGCCACAGGCAGCGTCGATATCGTCACCGCGGGTGGTTCTCACCGTGGCGATGTACCCTGCCTCATTCAGAACTGACTGGAAACGGCGGGTGGCGTTCATACTTGGACGCCGGAAATCGCTCTCCGGGAACGGATTGAACGGAATCAGGTTGATCTTGCACGGAAGACCGCGAAGTACCACTGCCAATTCCCTTGCGTGCTCAGGCTGGTCGTTAACGCCCTCGATTACAGTGTATTCGATGGTTGCCTTTCGCTTGTCCGGCAGACGTGCCAGGTAACGACGCGTTGCTGCAAGCAATTCCGCAATCGGGTACTTTTTATTCAACGGCACCAATTGGTTACGCAACTCATCATTGGGGGCATGGAGCGAAATGGCCAGTGAAACATCGGTAACTTCACCCAATTTATCCAGTGCCGGAACCACACCAGAGGTACTGACGGTGACACGTCGCTTGGAAATGCCGTAGGCCAGGTCCTCCATCATCAGGTTCATGGCATCGACAACGTTGTCGAAGTTCAGCAGCGGCTCGCCCATTCCCATCATCACCACGTTGGTAATCGGGCGATCCGGACCGGGCTCAAAGGGCATGAACGCCTTACGCGCAACCCAGACCTGCCCAATGATCTCAGCAGCGGTAAGGTTGCGGTTAAATCCACGCTTGCCCGTCGAACAAAACGTGCAATCGAGGCTGCAGCCAATCTGCGACGACACGCACAACGTTCCGCGCTCACCGTCAGGTATGAGCACGGTTTCAACACTGTTGCCGTTGTCCATGCGCATGACCCATTTGCGGGTACCGTCTTTGGAGGACTCGTCGTACACCACCTCTGGCCCACGAATTTCCGCAACGGCCTTCAGCTTTTCCCGCAGCACCTTACTCATATTGGTCATTTGGTCGAAGTCATCGGCCCCGCGCTGGTGAATCCATTGCAGCACCTGTGTTGCGCGGAAACGTTTCTCCCCCAGGGACTCAAAAAAGGCCTCCATTTTGGCCTTGGGCATTCCCAAAAGGTTGGTTTTCTCAGCAACAGCTGTCATTTCATAACCTCAATCAAATAACCAATACGGGCCGGACGTATGCCCGGCCCGGTACAGCCTGATCAGCCGCGCGGGCAGATCTCACTGTCATTGAAAAAATACGCAATTTCGCGCTCAGCTGACGCAGCAGAATCTGAACCATGAACAGCGTTGGCATCAATTGAAGATGCAAAGTCGGCACGGATGGTGCCCGCTTCCGCTTCCTTGGGATTGGTTGCTCCCATCAGGTCACGATTCTTCAGGATAGCACCGTTGCCTTCCAGAACCTGAACAACAACTGGGCCAGAGGTCATGAACGCAACCAGATCATTGAAAAACGGGCGCTCCTTGTGCTCGGCGTAAAACCCTTCTGCCTGCTCCTGGGTCAGGTGCATCATCTTCGCGGCGACAATGGTCAGGTCCGCTTTTTCGAAGCGTGAGTAGATTTCGCCGATCACATTTTTTGCGACTGCATCGGGCTTGATAATCGAGAGCGTGCGCTCGTTTGCCATGATCTATCTCCATTAAGGTTCAGAAAAATTTCAGGGTTGGGATTATACGCAGTCCGGAGGCAACTGCCTACCGCACTGAACGGAGACGGGTAACAACGTCAACGATTTGCGCCGCTGCGAAGTCAATTTCCTCTTCCGTTGAAAAGCGTCCAAAGGAAAACCGGAGCGCCCGATGCGCCTGCTCATCATCCAGACCAATACCCTTGAGCACAAACGAAGGCTCAATGGTGGCCGACGAGCAGGCTGAACCGGACGAAACCGCCAGTTCCCGCAAGCCCAGCATCAGGGATTCGGCATCGACACCTGCAAATGAGAGGTTGATGATACCCGGGACCCGATGCTCGGCACTGCCGTTGAGCGTCACACCTTCAAGCCCTTCAAGGCCTGACAGGAAGCGCTTGCGCAGCAATTCCAGTCGCGCCTTCTCCTGCTCCAGTTTTTCACCGGCCAGATCAAAGGCTTTGCCCATGCCGACTATCTGATGCGTGGGCAGTGTCCCGGAACGCATACCCCGTTCATGGCCACCCCCATGAATCTGGGATTCAATTCGCACGTCCGGCGAACGCCGCACATAGAGGGCTCCAATACCCTTGGGCCCATAAACCTTGTGCCCGGACAGTGATAACAGGTCCACCGGCATGCCCCCCACATTCACCTCTGTCTTCCCAGCCGCCTGAGCTGCGTCCACATGAAACAACACACCGCGTTCGCGAAGCATGGCACCGATGGCAGCGATATCTGTCTGGCTACCCAGTTCATTGTTGACCATCATCAGGCTGACCAAAGCAGTATTATTCCGAAGCGCACCTTCGACCTGCTGGCAGGACACACGTCCGTCAGCTCCAGGTTTCAGCCAGGTCACCTCAACCCCCTGCCCTTCAAGCCACTTGCAGGTATCAAGCACCGCCTTGTGTTCAATCATCGACGTCACAACGTGCGGGTTGCTCTTACCTGCGACCGCACCCTTGATGGCAAGGTTGTCGGATTCGGTAGCACCGGACGTCCACACGATCTCACGAGGGTCCGCATGAAGCAGATTCGCCACCTGCCGGCGAGCGCCTTCAACCGCAGCTTCAGCCTGCCAGCCAAAGCCATGGGAGCGGGATGCAGGGTTGCCAAACACGCCATCGGGTGTCAGGTATTTGAGCATTTCTTCAGCAACGGCAGGGTCTACGGGCGTGGTGGCCGCATAATCCAGATAGACGGGCTTTTTCATAGAAGTTTCAGGATAGTCGTTCAGGCCGGCGCCTGATCCGTGAGGCGCTCGGTGTTAATCGTCTGTGAGTCGCCGTCGGAATGGCGCCTGTTCTGCCGGCTGGCAACCACCTGAATCTCCCGCTTTCGCATCAGGTCCCCAAGACTGATATCGCTGAGGAACTGATGGATCTGATCGCTGAGATCAGACCACAGGTGGTGGGTCAGGCATTTTTCGCCATTCTGGCAATCACCCTTGTTGCCGCAACGGGTGGTATCCAGGGATTCACTGACCGCATCGACGACTTCCGCGATAAAGACGGCGTCTGCCTCACGGGTCAGGCGATAACCACCGCCGGGCCCCCGGATACTGGTCACCAGCTTGTGACGGCGAAGGCGGGAAAACAACTGCTCGAGATACGAGAGGGAAATCTCCTGCCGGGCAGATATGTCAGCCAGACTCACCGGCCCCTGATCCCCATGAAGGGCGAGATCCAGCATTGCCGTCACCGCATAGCGGCCTTTGGTGGTCAGTCTCATAACGTCAGCCCCGGTCAGGGATTGATTCGGCTTTAACAACGCCGAGTATGAATTGACCAACCAAAACAGTCAAGTATTCACCGTTGCGACGGCTCGTCGTCCCGCACACAGTCGAAATCCTCTTCCTGCAGCGGCGGCAACTCGCCATTCTGGTACTCACTGTTCACTTTGCGAAGCGCTTTGCACATGTTCTCAATGCGATCATCCACAACGTGCATATGATCCAGCAGGCTGCGCATCGCCCGGGCTACCGGGTCCGGCATCTCCTCGGTCACGCCATAGGCATCAAAGCCCATGCGCTCTTCCATTTCCTTACGCCGGGCGTCATCTTCCCCTTTGCGCTTCACCACCACCCGGCCAGGAATACCGACAACCGTCGCACCCGGCGGAACCTCTTTGGTCACCACGGAGTTGGAGCCAATCTTGGCGCCTTCGCCTACCGTAAACGGCCCGAGGATCTTGGCACCGGCACCCACCACAACACCGTCACCCAGCGTCGGATGGCGCTTACCCTTGTTCCAACTGGTACCACCCAGGGTAACGCCCTGATATAAAGTGACATCGTCACCGATCACCGTGGTCTCACCAATCACGACACCCATGCCGTGATCGATAAAGAAACGCCGCCCGATCGTGGCGCCGGGATGAATTTCAATGCCGGTCAGCCAGCGGGCAATCGAGGAAAACGTTCGTGCTACCCACATCAGACCGAGGCCCCAAAGCCAATGCGAGAACCGGTGGCACATCAGTGCGTGCAAACCCGGGTAATTGGTCAGCACTTCGAAAGTATTGCGAGCGGCGGGATCACGATGAAACACACTGTTCACATCTTCCCTAAGACGTTCAAACATAACCCTATTCCTGTTCACCGGCCGTTGAACCAGCCTTTGACGTATTTTTTGCAGTTTCCGCAGTACCTGCCGACTTCTGCACGGCGGTCAGTATCCCCCGCAGGATGTTGATTTCCATCTGATCCAGTCCAGCACGCTGGAACAGCCGCCGCAACCGCGTCATCAACTGGCGGGGGTTGTCCCGGCGGTGAAAGTCCACATCCACAAGCACCTGCTCCAGATGACTGAAAAAACCCTCTACATCGCGGACGGGCGCGGGCGGCACATCCCAGCCTTCATCCCCAGGCGCCATCATAGGCCTGAGATATGGGCTGCTGCCTCCACCTTCAAGGCCTCTTAGATAATGCATGCGCAATTCATAGCACATTACCTGAACCGCCATGGCCAGATTCAAGGAGCTGTAATCCGGATTTGAGGGAATATGAATGTGGAAATGACAGCGCTGCAACTCGTCATTGCTCAGCCCATGGTTCTCACGCCCGAAGACCAATGCCACCTGCCCCGCTTCCGACTGTTGGGAGGCCTTGGCCGCCGCGTCTGGTGGAGCAATGACCGGCCACGGGACCTTTCGCCCCCTGGCGCTGGTACCCATGACGCACACACAATCGGCAATGGCGTCATCCAGAGTAGAGACAACCGTGGCTTTGTCGAGTATATCGGAGGCGCCCGCCGCACGGGCGTAGGAGGCCTCATCGGGAAAGGACACAGGGTTCACCAGCCACAAATTTCCCATACCCATGTTTTTCATGGCCCTGGCGACCGCACCGATGTTGCCGGAATGGGAGGTCTCAACCAGGACAATCCTGATCTGGTCGTTGTAGGTGTCAGGACCCTCCAGGGGCTTAGCTGGCTTGTGCATGGCGGTAGAATCTCTGTAAAAACTGGAAAGGTACGCATGATAACAGATCCACCCCCTTCCCCGCCTCTCCGGATATGCTCTGATACAGCGCCATCCGTGACATTGCGGATTGGAAAAACATACAAGGCGGGTCAGTTTTTGATATGCTATGCGGCCTTCACACACCCGGATAATGAACACTCAGATGCAACCAGCAATCAAAATGGCCCTGCGCGTCGCGCGTCAGGGGTCCGACTATCTGAAAGCACACTTCGAACGCCAGGAACCCAACGGCGACAGCGAAGACCGCCGCAAGCAACTGGAGCGGGTCGAACAGTCCATTTACGACAATTTTTCCGAACAGCTCGATAAAGCATACAAGGACCACGCCATCGCTCCTTTGAACGAGGCGGACGCCGACGGCAATGACAAGAGCTGGCATATTTTCCCGGTACTCGGGCGTGAGAATTTTTTGCGCGGCATTCCTGACTTCGCCGTTGCGTTGCTGCAAAAGAAGAACAACCGCACCGAGAACCTGCTGCTGATCAACCCGGTTACCGGTGAAGAATACTCCGCCAGCCGTGGCCATGGGGCCGCGCTCAACAGCCGGCGAGTGCGTACCAGCGACGTCAAGCATGCCGACCGAGCAGCCGTGGTCAGCAACCTTCTCGACCAGACCCGCTCTTCTGACGACCCACTGATGTGGGGCGAGATGGCATCCTTGCTTGCACGTGACAGCAGCCTGTTTCGAACCGCTGGTTGTGTAGCCCTTGATATCGCCCGGGTGGCATCCGGCCATCTGGACGCCGCAGTCATTTTCCGCCCTGAGCCGGCTGACCTGGCCATCGGCGTCACGTTGGCACTGGAGTCCGGCGCCCTGACCGGCGACTTCTCCGGAAATCCTTCGACGGAAAAAGCAAAGCAGTTGATCGTCGCAAACCCCAAGCTGTTCCGGGAAGTGCTCAAAACACTTCACCCGTTCCGGGGCCGACTGCCTCGCTAGGCATAAAGGCCAAAAGCCGGGCACAAAAAAGCCGCAACACCCAATGGGGGTTGCGGCTTTTTTATGGCTGACCGACGGCTTACATCCGATTCAGCCACTCGGGCGGCTGCTCTTCTTCCTCTTCCTGCCCCGCAAGACCTTCCTTCGGCGGAACGATCAGGTCTTCCCGTGCAACACCCAGGGCAACCAGCAGGTTTGCTGACACATAGATGGATGAGTAGGTACCCACCACCACACCGATGATCAGAGCAAGCGCAAAGTTGTTGATCGCTTCACCACCCAGGAAATACAAGGCGAACAGAACCACCAATGTCGTACCTGAAGTGTTGATGGTCCGGCTGATGGTTTGATGAATGGACTCGTTGATGATGTGCTCGGAGCCCCCTTCACGCATCTTGCGAAAGTTCTCGCGAATCCGGTCTGCCACCACGATGGTGTCGTTGAGGGAATAACCGATAACCGCCAGCAACGCCGCCAGGACACTGAGATCAAACGTCCACTGGAACAGCGCAAACACACCCAACACGATGATGACGTCGTGGGCCAGGGGCACAACAGAGGCAATGCCAAATTTGAACTGGAACCGCATGCCAACGTAAATCAGCACAACTGCCAGCGCGATGAGCATACCCAGGCCACTGTCTTCCTTCAGCTCGTCGCCAACCTGGGAGCCGACAAATTCGGAGCTCACCAGCTCAAGCTCGTTACCACCGGCCGACAGCGCGGCCGTGACTTCAGCGGCCAACTGGTCGTTCTCGGACTCTGCCATTCGCACCAGCACCGTGGTATCCGAACCAAAGTTCTGGACCACGAACTGCTCGTATCCCGCGCTCTCCAGGGTTTGGCGAACATTGTCCAAGGCGGGTGCCTGCTGGTATTCCAGCTCAACGGAGGTACCACCGGTAAAATCCAGCCCGAGGTTCAGGCCGCGCACTGCCAGCAACGCAATGGCCGCAACAACCAGCGCAATGGACACAACGGAAGCTATCTTCCGAAAGCCCATAAAATCGATAGGTTTCTTCTCTACTTCAGACATTGGCCAGCTTCCCCCCAATCGACAGCTTTTCAACCTGTCGACCGCCGTATACAAGATTTACGATGCTGCGACTGACCATCAGCCCGGAGAACATCGACGTAAGAATACCGATCGACAGTGTCACCGCGAACCCTTTCACGGGGCCGGACCCCATGGCGAACAGGATCACCGCCACCAACAGGGTGGTGATGTTGGCATCGAAAATCGAAACGAAGGCCCGGGAGTAACCGGAGTTTATCGCCGACTGCGGCGGTATGCCCGATTTCAACTCTTCCTTTATGCGCTCGAAAATAAGCACATTGGCGTCAACCGCCATACCCACTGTCAGCACGATACCGGCAATACCCGGCAACGTCAGGGTTGCGGAGAGAATCGACATACATGCGATCAGCAGCATCAGGTTAAGCGTCAGCGCAATGTTGGCGATAACGCCAAAGCCACGGTAGTACACCACCATGTAGCAGAGGACCAACACAAAGCCGAGCAGGACCGACATCATGCCGGCATCAATGTTCTTCTGCCCAAGGCTGGGACCAATCGTCCGCTCCTGGACAAAGTACATTGGCGCGGCCAACGAACCGGCCCGCAGCAGCAAGGCCAACTCCGCTGCTTCAGGGATGGAATCCAGTCCGGTAATCCGGAAACTGCTTCCCAGCGCAGACTGGATCGTCGCCAGGCTGATGATACCCTTCTCGACAACGCGGTTGTCGACCGTGCGGGTTTCACCATCCACAACCACTTCTTCCGTTTCTGTCCGGTATTCGATAAAGAGGACCGCCATGCGACGCCCAATGGCGTTGCGGGTTGAGCGGTTCATCAAGTCGCCGCCCACCGAGTCCATGGTGATGTTGACCTGTGGCTGGCCGTTCTCGTCGAACGCCTGTTGTGCGTTAGAGACATTGTCACCGGTGACGATCACCTCCCGCTCGAGACGGGCTTCACGGTTGGGGTTGTCACGGAACGGGAACGTCTCGATATCAGCGGATGAGGCATCCTGACGGGCCTCAAGACGGAATTCCAGGTTGGCCGTAGCACCCAGTACACGCTTGGCCGCAGCGGTATCCTGCACACCGGGCAATTCCACAATAATGCGGTCCGCTCCCTGGCGCTGCACCAAAGGCTCCGCCACACCAAGCTCGTTCACCCGGTTGCGGATGGTGGTCAGGTTTTGCTCCAGCGCGTAGTCCTGTATGGACTTCACCTCGGCTTCCGACATCGACAGAACCAGAAGATACTCACCTTCCTCAGTCCGCTCGTCTAACAGGAACTGGTTGTACTGGTCGCGGATCAGGTCAAACGCTTCGCTGCGGGAACTTTCGTCGCGGAAACTCAGAACAATGGAACGGTTGCCTTCCACATCGCCACCACGGTAGCGAACACGCTCTTCACGTAACTCACGCTTGATCTGACCAGACATGGCCTCAAGGCGCTGGTCGACGGCTGTTTCCATATCCACTTCCAGCAGGAAATGAACACCACCCCGAAGGTCAAGGCCAAGCTTCATCGGGCCGGCACCAACGCTTTCCAGCCATTCCGGCGTGGAAGGGGCCATATTCAGCGCCACCAGATAGTCCCTGCCAAGCGCCTCTTGCACAATCGGCCGGGCTCTCAGTTGGGATTCGGCATCGTTCAGGCGGATCAGTGCGTCGCGCTCCTGCAACTCGGATTCCTTAACCTGGATTCCGTCGGCTTCGAGCGCATCAACAGCCCTGTCGAGAATCCGCTGATCGACTTCGGTACTGCTCCGGGCACCAGTGATCTGTACGGCGAAATCGTCGGGAAAGACGTTAGGCAAGGCATAGACGAACCCGATCACCAGCGCGATCACGATAACCAGGTTTTTCCAGAGCGGATACTTGTTCAGCATGAGGTCCCTTTAAGCCGGCCAATGGACCGGCGGTGATGTTTCAGCGTGGCAAATTCAGACCTGAGTCGAAAACCGGTCGATCAGATGTCCTTCAGAGTTCCTTTCGGAAGTGCCGCTGCAACAGCAACTTTCTGAACCTTGACTTCAACGTTGTCGGCGATTTCAACCACGATAAAATCATCGGCAACCTTGGTGATCTTGCCAGCTACGCCGCCAGAGGTAACCACTTCATCGCCTTTGTCCAGGCCGGCCATCAGCGCCTTGTGCTCCTTTGCTCGCTTGGACTGAGGGCGCCAGATCAGGAAATAGAAAATCAGGATAAAGCCGGCAAAGAAGATCACCTGCCCCATCACTCCCATGCCCTGGGCACCCGCGTCCTGTGCCATGGCCAGTGCCGGCATCGCAGCAAAGAGTGCAGCAACAAGTAACTTGATCGATTTCATTGATTATCTCCGTTTTTAAGAAAAGTTCAGGTAGCGGTTCAGAATCGGCTTATCCCGCAGTCACTGCGCCATTGGCGGCACGGTTTCACCCCGGCGGGCATAGAAGTCGCTAATAAAGTCCGACAATGTACCTGCTTCAATTGCGCCACGCAATCCAGCCATCACGTTCTGGTAGTAACGCAGATTGTGGATCGTATTGAGTTGCGAGCCGAGCATTTCTCCACATTTATCGAGATGATGCAGGTAACTTCTCGAAAAATTCTCACAGGTGTAGCAGTCACACTGGTCGTCCAGCGGCGCGGTATCGTGCCGATGCCTGGCATTGCGGATCTTGATGATGCCGGTGGAGGTAAACAGGTAACCGTTGCGGGCGTTTCTCGTGGGCATTACGCAGTCAAACATGTCTACGCCACGGCGCACAGCTTCCACAAGATCCTCGGGCCGGCCTACGCCCATCAGGTAGCGCGGGCGGTCTTCCGGCATTCTTGGTGGCAGGTAGTCGAGGATACGGATCATATCCTCTTTGGGTTCGCCCACCGACAATCCGCCAATGGCGTAGCCGTCAAATCCAATCTCCGTTAACCCTTCCAGTGATCGGTCCCGCAGCGATTCGTACATCCCACCCTGAACGATGCCGAACAGCGCGGCCGGGTTATCAGCATGTGCCTGCTTGCTCCGCGCCGCCCAACGCAGCGACAGCTCCATGGACTCACTCGCCTGCTTCTCGGTGGCCGGGTACGGCGTACACTCATCAAAAATCATCACGATGTCCGACCCGAGATCCCGCTGCACCTGCATGGCAATCTCCGGTGACAGCTCTACCGGAGAGCCGTCTATTGGCGACCGGAACGTCACGCCCGCTTCGGTGATCTTTCGCATCTCACCAAGGCTGAAGACCTGAAAGCCACCGGAGTCGGTGAGGATCGGGCCTTGCCACTGGGTAAAGTCATGCAAATCGCCATGGGCCTTCACTACTTCCGTACCCGGCCGCAGCATCAGGTGGAAGGTGTTGCCAAGAATGATCTCGGCCCCGATATCCTTGATGTCCCTCGGCAGCATACCCTTGACGGTGCCGTAGGTGCCCACCGGCATGAAAGCCGGGGTTTCCACCGTGCCCCGGGGAAACGTCAGGCGTCCGCGTCGCGCACGGCCATCGTCCCCGAGTTTTTCAAAGGACATATAACACTGGTCACTCATCATTGTTCTCCGGATTCCGGCTGCCCTTGCCTGAACAGGATGAAAGGGCGCCCAGGCTTGGCTCCTGCGCGGTGATAAACATCGCATCACCGTAACTGAAAAAGCGATAACGCTCGGCGACAGCCGCTTGATAGGCCGACATCACGTTCTGATAGCCGGCAAAGGCGCTGACCAGCATGATCAACGTCGACTCCGGCAGGTGAAAGTTCGTCACCATGACGTCCACGGCCTGGAAACGGTAGCCGGGGTAAATAAAAATGTCGGTTTCGCCCTGAAAAGGTCGAACCATCCCGCCACGACTGGCCGATTCCAGGGATCGCACCGAGGTGGTACCAACGGCAATGACACGACCGCCCCGGGCACGAGCCGCATTCACCGCATCAACCGTGGCTTGCGGTACATGGGCCACCTCGCTGTGCATGACATGGTCTTCAATACCTTCCACCCGCACCGGCTGAAATGTACCAGCGCCTACGTGCAAGGTCACAAACGCGGT
Organism: Marinobacter sp. UBA3604; assembly: GCF_002375325.1. NCBI lineage: Bacteria > Pseudomonadati > Pseudomonadota > Gammaproteobacteria > Pseudomonadales > Marinobacteraceae > Marinobacter > Marinobacter sp. UBA3604. Next base: position 46,164 of record NZ_DFMB01000021.1, on the reverse strand, counting down.
TTCAACGCCCATGGATTCAAGCTCAGTCAGAATCCGGTCATCAAAATGCAGACCTGCGGTCGGAGCCGCCACAGCACCCGCTTCCCGGGCGTACACCGTCTGGTAGCGTTCGCGGTCCGAGGATTCATCCGGGCGGTCAACATAAGGAGGCAGCGGCATGTGGCCAATGCGCTCAAGAACATCAAGGACCGGCTCGTCGCTGTCACAGTGCAGATGAAACAACGCATCATCCCGACCGTTCATGCGTAACGACGTGCCATCTTCAAGCAGCACTTTCTGGCCTTCTTTTAGAGCTTTGGAGGCCCGTACGTGAGCGAGAATATCCTGCTCTCCAAGGACACGCTCAACCAGAACTTCCACCTGGCCACCGGTTTCCTTGCGGCCAAAAAGGCGAGCGGGAATCACCCGTGTGTCGTTGAAGACCAGTAGGTCGCCCGGCTGAAGCAGGCCTGGAAGATCGGTAAACCGTAAGTGCCTGATGTCACCGGACAGCCCATCGAGACTGAGCAAACGGGACGCACTGCGCTCTTTGAGGGGATACCGGGCAATAAGTTCATCCGGTAGATCAAAGTGAAAATCAGAGACGTTCATTGGATGGACTGTTTACACCGCGTTGAGCGGATCTTAAATGGTAGCGGCGGGCGGACTCGAACCGCCACGGGTTTTACCCCAACGGATTTTGAATCCGTCGTGTCTACCAATTTCACCACGCCGCCATCGGAGAGTGCTGGGGATTATACTGAGGTTGAATCTGAAAGCAATAACAAGTGCCGGACTTCCTTGTTCCGGCAGGCTTTTTACAGGCGATCGAACAACGACAACTGGGAAACCTGGGCAAACGACTGCTGCGCAGCCTGCAGCACAAAGCTCTGGAAGCTCAGATTGCTGATAGCCTCGGCGTAGTCCACGTCACGCAGTTGCGAACGGATGTCCTCACTGTACACAGACGAGTCTTCCAGGAACGATTTAGTGGAGTCCACCGCGTTCAGACGTCCGCCAAGCTCGGTTTGCTTCTGGACAATGCTTTCCTGCGCACTGTCCAGGTTCTGCAGAGAGGCCGCGATCAGGTCGTCATAGGCGGCCTGCCCTGCCGGTGAACTCTTGTCGATGTTGTCGAGGCCGTCAATCAGGTTCTCGATGGTAGCGAATACCGACTGTTTTTCACCAGCGCGAAGAGTGAATTCATCACCATTGCCCGCGTCAGTGATTGTCGCCTGTACCCCGGCAACTTCAAATGGCTCACCACTGGTGTACGCTGCTGGTGTAACCGTCAGCGACGCCCCCGTGCGGCTATTTACCGCGCTGACCGTTCCGGTCCCGGTGTCTACGGTAATGGTAATATCATCAGGCGAGACAGTGGAAAGCCCCCCTTCGTCAACCACCTCGATGCCGTCTATTCGCGCCGCTGCCGCGTTACCGGGGTCACTCTCTGCAAACACCGCCGCGGGAATGGATGAATAGATGCCTTTACCATGGTCGCTGATAGGCACCGTGACGCCGTCATCAATCTCCAGCACGCGCTGGCCCTCATCACCCTGATACACCCAACTACCGGACGCATCTTTCCCAAAGGCGGCCGTGGAACCCTGGAAGCCACTGAAAATGTATTCGCCGGACGCATCACGGGTATTGGCGATGTTGGCCAACTGCCCGATGCGCTCTTTCATTTCCGAGGAGATGGATTTGCGATCATTCGGTGACAGCGAGCCGTTACCAGCCTGGACGGTCAGCTCCCGGATCCGCTGGATAACATCCACCGAACTGGCCAGAGCGCTCTCCTCCTGCTGCAACCGGTTTTCTGCGAGCCCTGCGTTGCGCTGGTAGGTCTCGATCCGGGACAGCTCCTGATCAAGCTTCAGGATACGCGCCGCCGCAACCGGGTCGTCCGACGGCTTATTGACCCGCTTGCCGGTCGAAATCTGCTCCTGGGTCTGGTTCAGGCTGCTATTCAGCTCCTGCAGCCGGTTTATACCGCCGGAGAATATCTGTTGTGATGAAATTCTGATCATGTCACATCACCTCGCACTGCTACCGGAAACTCTGTAACAGGGTATTGAACAAATCCTGGGCCACGCTCACCACCTGGGCGGACGCGTTGTAGGCCGCCTGATACTGGATCAGTTTGCCGGCCTCTTCGTCCAGGTTGACGCCTGAGACGGATTCCCGCTGATTGGTCGACTGCTCCAGCAGCGTGCTGCCAGCGTCTTTATCCAGCTGGCTCTGCCGGGTTTTCACACCAATATCTTCCACCAACCCTGCGTAGCCCTCGGCGAAACTCTGGCTGCCGTTGTTAAGGGTATTCTCGGTTCCCAACGCCGCCAGGAACTCAGCATTGCGGTTGTCCGACACACCGTTGGTGTTGTAATCGATGCTGAACGAATCCCCGGGCCTTGGGTTGCCGGAGATCTCGAACTGAAAGCCCAGATAATCCGGCGAGCGCGGATCCTCAGTGAACAGCTTATTGGACTGGCCGGCCTGGAACACATTGACCGGAGGCACTGCCGCGGCATCACCGGCCTGCAGCACTGTGTTCGTGTTGGCATCGACAATGTCATAGACCAGCTGGCCGCCATCGTCACGGAACTGGATGTCCAGCGGCGGGTCCAGTTGCCCGTCCTGCCGGAAATTGCTCAGCAACGAATTGGTAAACGGGTCTCTGACATCCAGCATCTTGCCCTGGTTGATAGTGGCATCACCGGTATTATTGGCGGAACCTTCCGCCCTTACCGGGCTCGCAAATGCCAGATCCTCTTCACGATTGACTTCCAGTCCGATACTGGCGGCCGCGTTTCGGGTCGGCTCGATCAGGAAACTGTCACCGGCATTGAAGGTGCCCCCTTCAATACGAATATTGAACCCCGGCATGGATATTTCGGACTGAACCGGGTCCGGCAGGCGACCTTGGTTAACCACCTCACCCGTGGCACGATCCACCAACTCGAAATTCCGACCGTCGCCGCCAAACCGCAACGACCAACTGCCCGCAGGCAACTGGGAGCTGTCGATAATCTCGACCGCAAGTTGCGCGTCCCGCGGCGCTCCGTTATTGGTATTGGCGATTACCCGGCCACGCTGGGCTGCCTGGGAATTGATGTCGCTGAAAAACAGACCACCCAGGTCGCCCTCAAGGTCCATGCCAATTTCATGCTGCTGGTTGAGGGTTTCGGACAAGGCAATTGCAACCCTGCCAAGTTCGGCGAAGGCCGGCTGCAGAGCCTCTGACTCAAAGCGTTGCAAGCCGCCGAGTTTGCCGCCGTTGACCTGGCTGTCCACATTCAGGGTCCGGCCACCGGTCGTCAGGGTGAATTCCAATCTGGTCGGGTCTTCCGCGTTATCGCGGGTTCCCAGTTGTGCCGCCCTGTCACCAACCACCAACGCCTGCCCATTGCGCAGCGACACATTGACCTGGCTGCCTTCCGCCTGCACCACACTGATGTTGACCAGTTCAGACAACTCACGCAGCTTTTCGTCGCGCTTGTCCAGCAGCTCATTGGGTTCACGGCCCTGGGCCAAACCGGGCGATTCGGAGATCGCCAGATTCAGTTCAGCAATGCTTTTCAAAAGCGTATTGGCATCCTTGACGCCCTGCTCCATTTGCGTCTTCACGGATTCCCGCTGTTGAATGAATTCCTGATTCAGGGCTTCAAACCGGTTCACCACCTGCTGCGCTTCGCTCAACACCAATTGCCGCTGGGGCAACGATGCCGGATCTTCAGCAGCATTCTGCAGGCTGGCAAAGAAATTGTTCAGCGCATTGCTCAGGCCGGTGGATTCGCCACCAAGCAGGTTGTCCAGGCGCGACAATTCCGAGTTCAGTGCTTCCTGCTCACCAAACAGCGAGCTGTCTTCACGCACCTGTTGCGTCAGGTATTCGTTCGCCAGGCGACGGATGTCGGTGATGCTGACACCGGTACCGATAGAGCCCGCGCCGGTGCGTTGCGCCGACTGGGTTTCAAACTGCACTTCCTGCCGGCTGTAGCCAGGCGTGTTGGCATTGGTGATGTTGTTACCGGTGGTGTTCAAAGCCGCCTGGTTTCCGAGGATGCCGGTCAGACCAATATTGATAAGCCCTGCCATAATGCTTACTCCTCAGCCCCACGCGTACCCATGGACAAGGTTGTCATGGAGTCATTGTTCATAATACGGCGAATCTTCGCACCGTAGTTCGGATCGGTGGCGTACCCCGCTTCCTGAAGCCGGTTTGCAAACAACTCTGGATCATCCGCCGCCGCCAGTACATCCCGATAGCGAGGATTGGATTCGAGGAATGAAACATAATCCCGGAAGCTGGATTCATAGTCCGGGTAGGCCCGGAATGCGGCCCGTTCGTTCATCGGCACACCTTCGCGGAATTCTGTGGTGGCAATGTTCACCGACTCACCCTGCCAGCGGGTGTCTGCCTTGATGCCGAACAGGTTAAAGCTGGGCGAGCCACCATCACCTTCAATCATGTGCCTGCCCCAACCGGTTTCCAGTGCCGCCTGTGCAATCATTACTCGTGGGTTGATACCGCTTTGCGCCGCTACCTTTTCCGCGACGGGCAAGAGTTCACGGACAAACTGTTCCGGCGAGTCGAACCGGCTTGGCATGACGGTATTGGCTTCCGGCGCCGGCTCTCGGCTGGCGGTGACATCAGCCACCTGATTTACCTTGTCCATCTGCTCAGGCAGGCGCGGCGACAGTACCGGCACACTACGGTCATAATCCGCCAGCGCGGTCTTATGGGCCGCCATCGGTTCACCCTTCTCATCCATGCCAGGAATCTGCCGGCTTAGCTGGCGCACCAGGGCATCGGAAATCCCCGTACCCTGCTTTTGCGACAGCGTCAGGCTCAACTGGCTATCGAACATTTCGCGATAGAACTCCGACTGCTGGCTGTTGAGATAGTTACCCTCCGCAAATACATCACCGGCCTTACGCATAGCCTTGACCATTTCCGACAGGAACAGGCCCTCAAACTGCTTGGCCACTTCCTCAAGCGCCGCTTCTTTGTCGGTCCTGGCCTGGGCCTTCAACGCGTTCAGACCGCCAAAATCGGTATAAACCTGAGCTTTCTGGAGACTGGAATCCTGCATCACGCCCCCCCCTAAATCACAATCAGCTCGGCGCGCAAGGCGCCAGCCTGTTTGAGGGCTTCCAGCACCGCCATCACGTCACCGGGCGCGGCACCTACCTGGTTCACAGCCTGGACAATTTCGTTCAGGGTGACCGCCGGGCCAAACTGGAACATCCGGGCCGGGTCTTCGGTGATGGCTATCTGGGAATTGGGTTCTATAACCGTTTCACCATCGGTGAACGGGTTTGGCTGATTGGCTTCGGGGTTCTCTTCGATGGTGACGGTCAGGTTGCCGTGGGTCACCGCCGCCGGGCTGACCTTGACGTTCTGCCCGACCACAATGGTGCCGGTGCGGCTGTTAATCACCACCTTGGCGGCATCTTCAGCCGGGTTAACCTCAATGTTTTCCAGAATCGACAGGAAGCTCACCCGCTGGGATGGATCCCGTGGCGCCTTGACGGAGACCGAGGTGGCATCGTGGGCGTACGCCATGTCCGGGCCCAATTGACCATTAATCGCCTCCACAACCCGGCGAGCCGTTGTGAAATCAGCCCGCAACAGGTTGAACGTAATGGTATCGCCACGGGTAAAGGGCGACATCACTTCCCGCTCAATGGTGGCACCATTGGGAATCCGGCCAACACTGGGAACGTTTACGGTAATCCGCGAACCGTCGGCGCCCTGGGCACCGAAGCCACCCACCACCAGGCTACCCTGGGCCATGGCATAAACCTGGTCGTCGGCCCCCTTTAACGGCGACATCAACAGGGTACCGCCACGCAGGCTGTCGGCGTTGCCGATGGACGATACCGTAATGTCCAGCTCCTGACCCGGCTTGGCGAAGGGCGGCAGAGTCGCAGTAATGGTCACCGCAGCTACGTTGGCAAGCTTGGGATTTACGCCCGGCGGCAGGGTAATGCCGAACTGGGTCATCATGTTACGAAAGGTCTGGTTGGTAAACGGCGCTTTATCACCAGTACCATCCAGGCCAACCACCAGTCCGTAACCGACCAGCTGGTTGTTACGCACGCCCTTGATGCGCGCCAGGTCCTTCAGGCGGTCCGCCAGCACAGGCGCTGCGATCACGGAGAGCGCAATCATCAGTATCCCAAACCTCAGCATTTTCATAGCGGGAACCACTCACTGTTGAAGAACCTCGCCAGCCAGCCCATCTGGTTGGCCTGGTCGAAATCACCGGTACCGCCGTAGGCGATACGGGCATCAGCAATACGATTGGACGCCACGGTGTTGTCCGGCGAGATGTCCTCTGGACGAACAAGACCGGTCAGGCGTATATACTCGTCACCATTGGTCAGCGACAGCCACTTCTCGCCTCTTACTCTCAGCACGCCGTTAGGCAGCACCTCAGTCACCGAGACTGTAATGCTGCCAGCAAGACTGTTGCTCTGATCAGCATCGGCTCTGGTTTTAAAATCACGCTCTTTGTTAAGTGAAGTACCGATCCCGAAGTTATTCTTGCCCAGAATGTTTGGCTCGGGCAATGTGATTTCATTGTCTTTGATAATACGGGTGTCGGCATTCTTGCTAGCGCGGGTAGACTCCTCCAGATTAACTGTGAGCACATCACCAATGTTCAGAGCCACAGTATCTCCGTAAAGACTGTAGTTGCGGGCCGACTGATAGATGGCGCCAGAGTTGGGGTCACGCTGCATCATTTTATCCGCTCGAACCGGTGTATAGGCGGGGTCGTCCGGCACAGGACGTTCTCGGCTCAGCGCCGTACATCCCTGAAGTATCACCAGTCCAGCGACCATCAATACCGAGCTGATCTGGCTCAATCTGCTGTTTTCATGACGTGCACGCATCATAACTCTTCTCCCAGCGCCCTCTCATGGTTAGCCTATATTATTCGTAATAAACTGGAGCATCTGGTCAGTCGCGGAGACCACTTTTGAGTTCATCTCATAAGCTCTTTGGGTGGTAATCATGTTAACCAATTCTTCCACAACTTCCACATTGGAGGACTCCACCATGCCCTGCTCCAGAGACCCTAGGCCTAAGAGACCTGGCACACCTTCCGCCGGATCACCACTGGCGTTGGTCGCTTTGAAAAGGTTATGACCAATTGCCTGCAAGCCCTGGGGGTTAATGAAATCCACCAGGGTAATTTCGCCCAGGTTCACCGGAGCCGCCTGGTCATCGGTAACAGCCGTTACTGTGCCGTCCTTGCCAATGGTGATGTTAGTGGCGTTTTCAGGAACGTTGATGTTCGGCTCCAGGGTGTAGCCATCGGGGTTGACGATGTCGCCGTTGGAGTTCAACTGGAACTGGCCATCGCGGGTATAGGCAATCTGCCCGTCCGGGAGCAGGATCTGCATGAATCCGCGGCCGTTCACTGCCATGTCCAGGGGCTGCTCGGTGACTTCCAGGTTGCCCTGGGAAAACTGCTTGGCCGTGCCGACGATGCGAACACCGGTACCCAGTTGGAGACCGGACGGCAGCTCCGAGTTCTGGGTATTCAGACCACCGGGTTGCCGGTCAATCTGGTACAGCAGATCCTGGAACACTGCGCGGTCGCGTTTGAAACCGGTGGTGTTCACGTTAGCCAGGTTGTTGGAGATCGTGGACATATTGGTGTCCTGCGCGCTCAACCCGGTTTTGCTGACCCAAAGTGCTGGATGCATGTCGTCTACTCCTTGCCGGGGGCGTTTTCAATGCGGTCGATTTTTGCCGCTTCTGCGCTCACCCGGTCGATGTTCATAGGGTTTATCAGAGGTTCTGCAACAGTCGTGCCGACGCTTCGGCATTCTCGTTGGCGGTGGTCATTATCTTCACCTGCATTTCGTACTGACGGGACAATTGCAGATTGGAGATCATCTCTTCCACCGCGTTCACGTTGGAGCTTTCCAGAAACCCCGACGCAACGCGCATAGTGGCATCGGGCGGCTCAGGGCCATTCAGCGCCTGATCTGCCTTGCGACGAATAAAGCCATCTACGCCTTTTTCCAGCGCGTCCCGTGGTGGGTTCACCAGCTTCAGTCGATCCACCTCAACCAGCTGATCCGGCGGGCCGCCGACGGGTACCACGGAAATGGTTCCGTCCGCGCCAATCTGCACGTTATCGAATGGCGGCAGCGCTACCGGCCCGCCATTGCCCATCACCATCTCTCCGCTGGAGAGACGCATCAGGCCGTTGACGTCGATCTGCATGCCGCCGGACCGGGTGAACACTTCCTCGCCCTGCTGATTCTGCACGGCCAGCCAACCATCGCCCTCAACGGCGACGTCCAGTTTGCGGCCAGTGTCCATCAACGCACCGGCGGAAAGGTCTGTTCCAGGCCTCTCGGCCATGGCATAGGCACGTGTGGGATGGTGCTCACCAAACACCGGCATGCTGCGGGCCTGGGCGAAATCCGCCTTGAAACCGGTGGTACTGACGTTTGCCAGGTTATTGGCGTGGGCGCGCTGGGAAAGCATGTTCTGCTTGGCGCCGGACATTCCTAGATAGAGGGCTTTGTCCATGGGAAAACTCCTGCCGGAATATTGACTGTTTCCAGTCTTTCCTATGTTCAAGCAGGAGTTGTGCCATGTTCACATTTTAGAACTAGCGGAGGTTGATGATGGTCTGGGTAACCGCATCGGAAGTCTCAATCGTCTTGGCGTTGGCCTGGTAGTTCCGCTGGGCAATGATCAGGTTTACCAGTTCCGCCGACAGGTCCACGTTGGACTCCTCAATGGAGCTGGCCTTGATCGCCCCCAGGGTTCCGGTATCAGGCGCACCAATAATCGGCTGGCCGGACTCGAAGGTTTCAACCCAAGAGGTTTCGCCCACCGGCGACAGACCGTTGGTATTGTTGAACGAAGCCAACGCGACCTGGCCCAGGGACTGGGATTGACCATTGGTGTACCGGGCAAACAGAACACCCTGGTCCGACACATCCAGACCCGACAGCCTACCGGTGGCATAGCCGTTCTGACGCTGGTCGTTTACCCCAAAGTTGCTGCCGTACTGGGTGGTATTGCCAAGGTCCAGCACAAAGGCCGAGGTGGTCGGAGGCTCTGGAATGGGCGTGGTGATATTTTCACCCGGCCCCGGAGGGCCATCTGCGCCGTTCGGAGTGCCGTCGGCATCCTTCGGCGTCCAGTCGCTGATCAGAATCTCGCCATTGGGGTCACCGTTCACCGATTGCAACTCCCCGTCCTGGTCAAAACGAGCCTGGTAGGGGTTCTGATCGGTTCCGGCCACGAATTCACCGTCGATCTGCAGGTATACGGACCATTCACTCACACCCACACCATTACCTGGGGCCGGTTGCTTCACGTAGAACTGGGTCATCTCGTGAGAGTTACCCAGGCTGTCGTAAACGGTGGTCGATGTTGCGTGGTTGTAAGTACGCTGATCCAGTGGATTGAACTGGTTGGTAATCTCAATGTTGCGTGCGTTCCATGAATCCGTGAGGTTCGTGGCGCCGCTGGTTGACGCAATATCGGTAATCTCCCGATCGGCCTGCGGCCTCACCGTGCCAACGGTTGTCTCCGGTGCCGGGTTCGGGCCGTCGCTGGTAAAACCGGCGGTGACGTTGTTGCCACGGTTGTCGATCAGCCTCAGGTTACCGCCTGTGAGCGACGCCGAGATCGTCGGCGCCTGGGCGTTGTTAATTGCAGTGACCAGCGAAGCCGCATCGGTCACACCTGTCGTATCAACGGGCACAGTGACCCCGCCTACCGCAAGGTCAAAGCTGAAGTTGCCAGCCGCAATGGCGGCGTTCAAGTCCGCCTCGGACATCCCCTCATAGGTGGTGGTCGCGGAGGCAGAGAGACCGTCCTGCCCATTGAGCACATCCACAACGTCAGCCGCTGAGAAATCAGTCGATCCCGCCGCGTTGATGGGCACGCTAACCACGCTGCCATCTGCGTAGGTGATTTCGAAGGTTTCAGACGGAAAACCGGTGGAGCCGGCGGGCGCCGTGTAATCACCCATATCGGCAACTCGGCGTTCCAACACGGTTTCCCGGGAATCCAGGTTCAGGTCCGAGCGTAGATTCGTGGTCCGACGAGGCGCCAGATTATCGGTTTCAACCTGCAGGTCACCACGAATACCGGAAAGGTTACCGTCTTCATCGGCAACGAAGCCCTGAACCCGCATGTTCTGGTTATTGGTGACAAACCCGTCTTTGTCGACACCGAACTGGCCGGCACGGGAATACCGCACCTCACCGCCATTATTCAGCACAAAGAAACCGTCACCGTTGATGGCAAGGTCCAGGCCGTTGTCGGTGAAACTGATATTGCCCTGCCCAAAATTCTGCTTCACGTCCTGCACCCGCACACCGTCCCCAATCGGATTGGTGCCGGCACTCAGGAAACCACTAGCGTACAGGTCGCCAAACTGCGCCTGACTGCTCTTGAAACCTACTGTGCTCGCATTGGCAATGTTGTTACCGGTGACATCCAGATCAACCGATGACGCCCTTAAACCGCTAAGACCTGTGTTAAAACCCATACTCCACCTCTTACTGTTTCACCGGTATCAATTAATCTGCTGAACATCTTGCAGCGCGATGGAGCCCATGCCGGCCAGGTTCAGAGTAATGCTGCCACCCTGCCCCAGCGACACACTGTCGACATTGGCGCTGACCATGGTGCCGAGTTGCTCAAGCCCGCCGGGGTACGAGGCTTCTGCGACCACCTTGTAGCGTCCGGGTGGCAAACTGTTGCCGTTGCCATCCTTGCCGTCCCAGCTGAACGCTGTCTGGCCAGGCTGCTGCTCACCCATATCAATCTGCCGGACCTGCTCACCGGACTCATTCTCAATGGTGATTCTCAGCCCGGATGTGGTTGCCGGAACGGAAACGTTGCCGGATATTTCACCGTCCGCGCCAAGCACGCCAATGGATGAAGGTGCCAAGACCGTACGCCCGACCATTGCAGAGGCCTGCAGTGCCTGGGTGGAGCGGAACTGGCTGGCCATATCGTCGACACTGCCGGACAGGCTCTGCATTTCCTCCAGGGAGCTGAACTGCGCCAGCTGAGAGATGAATTCGCCGTTGTCCTGAGGTTCGAGAGGGTTCTGGTTTTTGAGCTGAGCGATCATCAATTCCATGAACTCGTTCTTGCCCAGCTCACTTCCGCTCTTGGCCTGATCCTGCTGCACTCGATACTGGCTCAGCACATCCGAAGCGTCTGTCGTGTTATTCACTACGCTCATGATTCAATCCTCGCTCGGTTACTGCTGACCCAGGGTCAGGATACGCTGCATCATGGATTTGGCGCTGTTCATAATGTCCACATTCATCTGGAAGCTGCGCGACGACGACATCATGTCCGCCATTTCTTCAACCACGTTGACGTTGGGGTAGAACACGTACCCATCCTCGTTCGCGGCGGGATGATCAGGCTCGTAGCGCATCTGCAACTCGGCGTCACTCTCGACGATGCCTTCAACCCGAACGCCTGCCCCCGGGCCGTTGTCGCTGCCAAACGCCATGCTCTGCTGAGACGGATTCAGCATGGACTGCTGTATCGCCGCGAAAACAGGCTTGCGGGCGCGATAGGTCTGATCCGTACTGGAACTGGCCGTCTCGGCATTGGCGATGTTGGACGCAGTGGTGTTCAGCCGCAGCGACTGGGCTGTCATACCGGAACCGGCGATGTCGAAAATGTTACCCAGAGACATGATGGTGCTCCTCAATTAATGGCTGCGCCCAGTTTTACTGGCCAGAGAGTGCCTTTTTGATGCCTGAAACCTTTCCGTCCAGGAACTGGAAACTGGCCTGGTAATCCATGGCATTACGCATGAAACGGGTTTGCTCCTGCTGGGCATCCACCGTGTTGCCGTCCACGGACGGCTGGTGCGGTACCCGATAGAGCAATTCGCTGTCCGCGCCCATGGGCGAGGTGTCCATATGGGACTCGTGGGTACGGGTCATGCCGAAACCACTCATGCTGTCCTGGGCCTTCTGCATCATCGCCTGAAAGTCCACATCCCGCGCCTTGTAGCCCGGGGTATCTGCGTTGGCGAGGTTGTTGGCCAACACCTCCGCACGCTTTACCCTGCCTTCCAGGGCGTGCTGATGAATGCCTAATGCTTTGTCCAGGGAAATTGCCATAGTGCCTCCGATTCCTGCACACGGCGTTGGTCGTTTTGCCGTTTGTGCGTTCTTGCAGAGGTAAAAGCAATCGCGATGCCAGTTTTCAGGAGGTGTTGCGGTGTGCGGGCTGAGGCAGGTATCGGCTTATCCGAATCGTAAATTGAGGGCGGAAAGCGGCAAGGGATTTCCCCCGCGCCGGGGGCGGGGGCAACGGGGCGGCAACTAGTGGGGCCAGCGCCTGACAAACTCTTTGGGTTCAGGCCTGGGTATGCTGGGCTTGTGCGCACTGACACTGCCGGTATACAGGAACCCGGTTATGATCTCATTGTCCTGCAGCCCCAAGCCTCGCTTGATAGCTGGATCGTGCGCCATGGCACCGGTACGCCACATGCCTCCAAACCCGGCGGACTCCAGAGCCAACAACAAATACCCCATCCCCACCGCGGCCGACATGGACTGCTCGATCTCCGGCACTTTGGGATGGGACTGGTAAGACGCAACGCCAACGATCACCATAGGCGCCCGCAGTGCCTTCTTGCAGCGTTTTTCCCGCTCCTTTTCCGAGGCGCCGTCGCCACAGGTGGCGGCAAACAATTCACCCAGGGCGTTCAATGCCTCGTCTCCCTCAATAATCAGGTACCGCCAGGGCCTCAGCAACGCATGGTCCGGCGCCCTCGCGGCGCAGGCAAAGGCATTTTCAAGCGTTGCCGGGTCCGGTGCTGGCGCCTCCAGGCGTGGCTCTGAAGATCGTTTTAACAGGGCTTCCATTACTGCTGTCATATCGCCTCGCTGTGGTTGATTTCAATACGTCAGTTCGGGCCAAACGACCGTATGAATTGTGGGACAGATGGTTTACTGTTAGTCTTTAGTCTAAGTACTTTCCACTATCAGACAGTACTATCTACCTTAAAAACGATAAGCGAGCCGGTAGACGCCCTATGAGCCAACAGCAAACATTCCGCAATTTCGCGGACTTCTATCCGTACTACCTTGAAGAACATAGCGATGTAAACTGCCGCAGGCTTCACTTCGTCGGCAGCCTACTGGTTATCCTCGTTACACTCTACGCCATTGTAACGGCCAAGTTCCTCTATCTGTTGCTCCTGCCCGTCATCGGCTACGGGTTTGCCTGGGTTGGCCACTATGGCTTCGAGAAAAACCGACCTGCCACCTTCAAACACCCACTGTACAGCCTGATGGGCGATTGGGTGATGTTCAGAGATATGCTCGTCGGGCGGATCCGTTTCTGAATGATGAGCGCACCGATTGACCTGCGTAACGCCAGTACCAGTGCCAGCAAGGCCGCCGTGCTTGACGCGCAGAACCATCCGATTGCCATCCCGCCCATGCCGGATTACAACGGCAGGATACTGGCGTATACGGCGACTGCCGGCATTATTGTGTCAGGCGTACTGCAAGACGTCTTCGGCCTGTGGATGCTGTGGCTGCTTTCAGGCGCCCTGACCTGGCCACACATTGCCCATCAACTTACCCGGCGAACGTTTCTCCGTAACTCATCCCGTATTCGCCAGAAAATGCTGTTAACGGATTGCGCCATCGGGGGTGGATTCGTCGGCTGCATTGGATTGATTGCGATACCCTCGGTCGCCGTGGCACTGATGCTGATGTTTAGTTGCCTGATTGTGGGCGGCATCCGCCAGTGGCTGCTAGGCACCATGATCATGGCCGCCTGCGGCGCCATCGGCGTTGCCATCGTGGGCCCCGCCGAGTCACTGCAGTCGCCGATGATCACCAGCATTATCGCGATCAGTGCCACCGGCCTTTATATCTGTGTGACTGCGTTCTATTCCCACCAGCAGGCCCGCGCGCTGATGATGGCAAAAACCCAGATCCAGAATCAGCGGGAACAATCCATTGCCCTGTCCCACAAACTCTCCAAGTATCTGTCACCGCAGGTGTGGCAGTCCATCTTTACCGGTGAAAGAGACGTGCGGCTGGAAACACAACGCAAGAAATTGGCCGTCTTCTTCTCCGACATCAAGGGTTTTACAGAACTGTCCGAAGAGATGGAGCCGGAAGCACTGACGGAACTGCTGAACCACTACTTCAACGAAATGTCGGAAGTGGCCCTCAAATACGGCGGCACCATCGATAAGTTCGTTGGCGATTCCATCATGATTTTCTTCGGTGACCCCACCAGCCGGGGCCAGAAAGAAGACGCCTTCGCCTGCGTGTCCATGGCGGTGGAAATGCGTAAACACATGAAAATCATGCGGCAGAAATGGCGCAGCCAGGGTATCAAGACACCGCTGGAAATCCGCATGGGCATCAGCACAGGCTACACCACCGTTGGCAACTTCGGCGCCGAGAACCGCATGGACTACACCATCATCGGCAAGGAAGTGAACCTGGCCAGCCGCCTGGAATCCCTGGCTGAACCCGGTGAAATCCTGATCTCCTACGAAACCTTCTCGCTGATCAAGGACCGCATCATGTGCCGCGACAAGGGCGAGATCACGGTTAAAGGCTTCGGCCGCCCGGTCTCCATCTACGAAGTGGTGGATTTCCGCCGCGACATGGGCCCCAACCGCAGTTTCCTTGAGCACGAACGCAGCGGCTTTGCCATGTACCTGGATTCGGAAAAAATCACCGAACGGGAACGGGAGTCCATCCTGTCTGCGCTCGAGGATGCCGCTGAGCGACTGCGCCAGGAAGAGGATTCCTGACCGTTCCCGCCTTTACACCTACTGCCTGATCAACCGTGGCCCTACCGCCTCTTCCGGGTCGGTACTGCGCCAGGGGTTGATATCCAGACCACCCCTTCGCGTATAACGGGCGCACACCGACAGCTTCTGCGGCTGACAACGGGCCATCAGGTCGGTAAACATCGTTTCCACACAATGCTCATGAAAGTCCTGCTTCTGGCGAAAACTCACGATGTATTGCAGCAGCCCTGCCCGGTCCATCGCCGGGCCGGTGTAATCGATCAGCACCGTTGCCCAGTCCGGTTGGCCGGTGACGGGGCAATTGCTTTTCAGCAGGTGCGAACACAGTTTCTCCGACACCACATCACCCGTCGCCTGTAGGCTGTCCGGGTTGTAGTCGTAGCCCACGGATTCCACATCCTCGTCGTCGATCAGCACGAAGCCTTCCGGCCGACCGACCGCTCTCGCTCCCTGATCAACACTGTGCAGGTCTACATTGACCGCCGCACCGCTTGCGCTCGACAGGTCACGAGCAATCACATCCCGAACCTGATCGGCGGAGGAAAACACCGTCTGGTTCAGGGAATTCAGGTACAGCTTGAGAGACTTGGACTCAATAATCGACGGCGACGCCGAAGGCACCCGAATTTCCGCCCAGGCGACTGCGGGCACGCCCCCGGTGCGCAACCAGGAAATTTCCCAGGCCTGCCACAAGTCTTCCCCGAACCAGGGCCAGCGGCCATCCTCCAGGCCGATGCGGCGACGGTTTTCCTCCCGTGCCACGGGAAACAACAATTGCGGATCGTAGGCATCCGGGTAGTCGCTGGATTTGCCCAGCGGGGCATCATTAAGGGCCATGATCAATCCTGGGAAACGTTCATCAGTGACGTATGCCCTTACCGCGCGCCAACATGCGCAGGGAAATGGCAGACAGAATGGCAATAAACAGCAGAATCATACCAAGGGCGACGTAGGGATTAACATCCGACACGCCCAGAATACCGTAGCGGAAGGCATTCACCATGTAGAGTATCGGGTTGATCATCGACACCCCTTGCCAGAACCCCGGCAGCATGTCGATCGAGTAGAACACCCCGCCCAGGTAAGTCAGCGGTGTCAGAACAAAGGTCGGCACAATGGAAATATCATCAAACTTGGTCGCCAGCATGGCATTGATGAAACCACCTAACGAAAACAGCGCCGATGTCAGGAACACCGTCAGGATCACCATCGGCAGATGATGGATCGACAACTGCGTAAAGCCCAGTGACAGCAGCGTTACGATCAACCCAATGCCCAATCCCCGGGACATACCACCTGTTACATAGCCGGCGAGGATCACCCAGTTGGGCACAGGTGACACCAGCAACTCCTCAATGCTGCGCTGGAACTTCATGGAGAAAAACGACGACACCACGTTGGCGTAGGAACTGGTGATCACCGACATCATGATCAGCCCTGGAACAATGAACGCCATATAATCGAAGCCGCCCATCACCCCGATGCGCGAGCCAATGAGGTTGCCGAAAATAATAAAGTACAGCGTCATGGTGACCGCCGGTGGCAACAGGGTTTGTGGCCATATCCGCATGAAGCGACGGATTTCACGGGTGACGATGGTTTTATACGCGGTCAGCATCGCATCCGTTCTCATGCGGTTTCTCCCTGGGTGGCGTTACGGGGGTTGTTGTCCTCAACCATGCGGATAAACAGCTCTTCGAGTCGGTTGGCTTTGGTGCGCATGCTGACCACGCGAACGCCCTGCTCTTCCAGCTGGATGAACATGCCGTTCAGACTCTGGCCCTTTTCCACATCCACCACCAGGGCACCCTCGTCATCCATGTGACTGAAGAAACCGTCGAGCACCGGTGCTTCCGTCAACGGCTCGGCGGTGTCCAGCACAAAGGTTTCAGAGCTCAACTGCTGCAACAACGCTCGCTTGCTGGTGTGACGCAGGATCTTGCCGTGGTCGATGATGGCAATATTGCGGCACAGGGCTTCCGCTTCCTCCAGGTAGTGGGTGGTCAGGATGATGGTGGTGCCCTGTCGGTTCATCTCTTCCAGGAACGTCCACATGGAGCGGCGCAACTCGATATCCACCCCGGCCGTGGGCTCATCCAGAATTAGCAGCTTGGGTTCATGCACCAGCGCCCGGGCAATCATCAGCCGCCGCTTCATGCCCCCCGACAGCATCATGGCCGGCGTATTGCGCTTATCCCAGAGCCCAAGCTGGCGCAGGTACTTTTCTGCGGACTCCGATGCCTTCTTCAGAGGAATACCGTAATAGCCCGCCTGGGTGGTCACAATGTCGAACACCTTCTCAAACTGGTTAAAGTTGAACTCCTGGGGCACAACACCCAGGTTCAGTTTGGCGTCCGATAGATGGGTGTCGATGTCAGATCCGAATACGCGAACCTTGCCCGCGCTTTTATTCACCAGTGAGCAAACAATGCCAAGGGTGGTGGACTTCCCCGCCCCGTTGGGTCCTAGCAAGGCAAAAAAGTCACCTTCGGCGACATGCAGGTCAATCCCTTTCAGGGCCTGGAAGCCGTCGCCATAGGTCTTGACCAGACCTTCGATTTCAAGTGCGTTGGTCATAGTGAATCCAGAGCTGCAGGGGCCACCGACAATGCTGCTGCCGCGCCCAATAGTGGAATAGAAAAAACAAAAGCTATAACTGGAGGCCCGGAAAGTGAAATTCAAGTAGTTCGGCGCAATCCCGCTACACCGACTAAAACCCCAAACTGCGACAGGTTTCCCGATATGGCACCAGTGCCGTCCTTATAATGCCGGTTACAACAACTTACAAAAGGTCTTGCACCACCGACCGAACGCCAGGGAATGTACGCGCCACCATGAGATCCGTTCACTTCACATCTGCATTACCGTCTCTGATTTGCCCGCTCGCATTAACGGTCCTACTGGCCGGGTGCTTCGGTGGCGACGGCAGCGGCGGAGATGACGGTTCACGCACGGGGCAGCTCATGCCGGCGGGTATCACCGGGCTTACCTATTCCACAGCCAGCCGCAACGGCACCACTGACGCCAACGGACGCTTCAACTACTACCCCGGCGAACGGATCAGCCTTCGCGTCGGCAACCTGCAACTGGCGGATGGGATTCCCGCGCGGTCCATTGTCACCCCTCTGGAATTCTTCCCGGACCTGCGAACTGCGCTGGAGATACCAGGCACCACCGACGAAGGACTGCAGAACCACCGACTGACAGAACAGCAACTGATCCAGGATGAAGTTACCCTGATCAACATGACGCGGTTTCTACTGGCGCTCAACTGGAGCCTGAACCTCTCCAATGGCCAGGGCATCGACATACGGGAGCGGGTTATTACGCAACTGAATGCCGCGCTACCCGACCTGGACGCGCCGATCGACTTCAATGTTCCTGAAAGCGACTTCGCCGAAGGCGGCAACTCGCCGTCTCCCGCCAACCAGTTGCTGCAAAGCATCTGCTTCTACCCAGCCGACGATGAGCTTTGTGAAGACCCACCCACCGAAGAGGAAATCGCCAACGCGGACCCTCGCCCGGACGAAGAAGAGGACCGTGACGAAGACGTCGAGTATCGGGAGGACCTGCAAAGCAAGCGCGATCGCATCCTCAACGCCGTTCGCAGCCTGGAGGATGTGGATGTCGAGGACGCCGAGGGTTATCTCACGCGGGAACTGGACACCATCAGCACCCAACTGTCCAACCGTTATTACCTGGACGATTATGTGGCGGAATTCCCCGCTTCGGACACCGCCATCAAAACCGTGCGGGTACGCAAGATAGCCGATCAGCCGCAACTGGATACCATCGAAGCCATCAGCACCCGCGATCAGGATGTGGTGGTGCACTCTTTCGATTGGCAGTCAGCGTCTGTGGAGTATTTTGTTGCGGGTGAATCCGGAGGAGAATCCGAGCTGTTGGTGAACTTCCGCCCCGAAGGTACCTACCGATGGGTGAAGAAACAGCTCAGGGTACTTATTCAATAATTGCTCGATAACCCGAGCCGTATCAGGCGCCGACAATGCGTGACAGGTTCCAGCGGGACTCCGCACCAGTCACGTCGTAGTGCTCCGGGTTCAACCCTTCCGTGCCATGGGGCAGGCACTCGGCCACTGTCAGAGTGTCATGCGCGCCACGCCCTTCATTGTATTTTGCAAGGTCCACGATCCGGGCGGACTTCAACGGCCGGTGATAGCAGTCCGTCATCACCATAACCTTCGGCCACAACCGACGCTCCGGCGCATGGGAAACCACAATACCGCGCTGGCCATCGTTAAGCTCAACCAGGCTGCCGGTGGGGTAAATGCCAATGGCCTGGATAAACTGCTCTACCAGGTCCTCCTGGAATTCAATGTTGCGCATTTCATACAACAGCGTCACCGCGCGGGCCGGCGTCATGGGCTCCGCCGAAGTCCGCGGGCCAATCAGTGTCTCGAAATATTCCGACAGCCCCGCCACCTTGGCCAGCAGTGGAATCCGGTCGCCTCGGACACCTTCCGGGAAACCGGATCCGTTATGCCGTTCGCGGTGGCCCTGCACAACACTGAGAACCGCACGAGATAAACCGCTGTCCGCAAGCTTCGCAACACCGCGCTCTACGTAAGTGCGGTACACGGAGAAGTCCTCGGAATCCAGCTTGCCCTCATTGGCAAGAATGCGGGCTGGAAGGTCCAGCTTGCCAACCTGAGACAGCAGGCAGCCCAGCCCAAGGTGATTGAGAAGGCCTTCATTCAGGCCCAACTGACGGCCACAGACCAGTGCCCATACTGCCGTATTCAGGGAGTGCCGATACGTATAGTTGTCATGGTGACGGGTGCGGCTGAGCCACAGCATGGCATCGGGATTGCGAACAACGCTGGAAACCATTTTCTGGGTGACGACAGCCACCCCCCTAAGGTCCGGCGTTTCATGCTGACGAATGGCCTCGAAAACCTGATTCAGCGACGCTTCCGCATCGATCATCAGCTTCTTGGACACCTTCAGTTCTCTGCGCATGGTCGTTACGGAGTCGTACTTGACCGGCTCCTTGATATTGAGAGGCGGCAACTGTACCGAATCTCGCTCATGCCCTGAGCGTTTGCTCGGGCGCCTGAAGATGCGTTTTCCGGGTTTGCTCTGATCGATGGCCTCGCGAACCTCGGCCTCATCGATAATCACCCACTTGCAGTGAGTAACCAGCGAACGCACATCGTTCTGGGAGCGGATGTGAAAGCCCTGGATGGGGAAAGGCGTCTGATGCCACGGGCGATCGAGATCGGACACAAACATGCCAATCTCCAGATCGTGTACAGCAATTTTCTTTTGACGGACTCCCACGGGACACCTCTAACACGTGCACGAATCGATAATCACTATTGTGACGCCCGCTCAGAAAGAGTCCATTACATTTATGTAGTGTGAAGTAACCGGAACGCGACAGGGAGTAACCGAAACTATCATCAGGAAACAAAATGTAGCAACGTGACACCATTCACATTACTGACAGGTCGCTGCCCTTCTATTCGTCGTCACAAACCGAATCATCCAGTTCCGGCGGCCGGGCGTGAAGTGATCCACGGGGGGATTTGCGGCTATAGATAGTGTAAGGCACCGTTGAAGCCCGGATATAGTCGATGTTGTCGGCATCATCGCCACTACCCCGAACGGTCTTGACCGGCTCACAGGACACCAGCAGATCCAGTGACGAACCAATATCGGTGACGCGTGCCGCCGGATCGTCCGCATTTATCGTCATGCAGCGCTTGCCAGCTGCCGACGCGCCCGTGCGGGCAACACGGTCCAGCCCTTCGTTACCGCAGGCCCGGATACCCTCCCCGCAGGATTGGTTGGCGGAGTCTTCATGGCTGTCATCCACCAGACGCCATTCACGGGCGCTGCATTGGGTTTCGACGGTAATGGGTGTGGACCGGTTATCCGCCACCCACCAGCCGGGGTATTCGGCAGTCTGCCACGTCAATTTTACCTGGCGATCTTCGCCAGCCGAATTCTCAGCGGGAAACACCGCGTAGTGGGTGTAATAGGATGCGCACCCACTCAGGACAAATGGCAGAACGGCGACGATAAGCCGCATAGGGAAGAAAGATCTGTTGAATATCATTCAGGTGAGCACCGTCTATTGATCCGCAAACTGTAGACCAAAACCGTCGTTGGTCTTACGTACCACCACCATATCCAGCACGGGAGCAGGCACCGGAAGGCCCTGCACCTGAACCTGAACACTGTCACCGATCGACGGTGCGAAGGGTTCGGTGTCGACAACAATAAAAACGCCGCCATCGGAAATGTCCCTGGTTGAGAACACGAATTCACCAAGTTCTTCATGGGTAACCCGAACCTTCGCACTCATTGCTGTGCGACCGTGCACTCTTCGATCATTCCCAACCATAGTCTGTATGCCCACCACTTTTTACATAGTTTTTATAGTCTTCCGAAGCATAACACCATTTCCGAGATAAGTTGGCAACGGTGTATTGACACTCAGCGCAACACAAATAAGAATAGTTGGCATTGTTAACTACCATTACGTCTCACTACACGTATAAAGATCACCCCTTACCCAAAACCATAAAGGAATACCTACCATGAAAATGAAACTTGCGGCGACTGCCATCGCAGCAGCCTGCGCGCTGCCCCTGCAGGCCAGCGCTGACGGCGAGGTCAACATCTACTCCTACCGCCAGGCTTACCTGCTGGAACCGCTGCTGAATGCATTCCAGGAAGAAACCGGGATCGAAACCAACGTCGTCTTCGCCAAGAAAGGCCTGGCAGAGCGACTGGAGCGTGAAGGACGCAACAGCCCCGCGGACCTGGTGATGACGGTGGATATCTCCCGCATCAACGAGCTGGTTGAGCGCGACCTCGTTGAAGGCATTGAAAACGAAACTCTGCAGAGCAACATCCCGCAGAACCTTCGTCATCCTGACGGCAAGTGGTTCGCCCTCACCACCCGCGGCCGGCTGATCTATGCCTCAAAGGAACGTGTTGAAGAAGGCGAGATCACGACCTACGAGCAACTGGCGGATGAAAAGTGGGATGACCGCATCTGTACCCGCAGCGGCAAGCACCCTTACAACATTGCCCTGTTCTCCTCCATGATCGCCCACCATGGCGAAGAAGCCACTGAAGAGTGGCTGGAAGGCCTGAAAGACAACCTGGCACGCAAGCCCCAGGGCGGTGACCGTGACCAGATCAAGGCCATCCATGCCGGCGAGTGCGACATTGCCATCGGTAACAGTTATTACTACGGCAACATGCTGAACGACGAGAACCAGCGCGAGGCCGCCGAGTCCGTACGTCTGGTATTCCCCAACGCGGCTGGCCGTGGCACTCACATCAACATCAGCGGTATCGCCCTGACCAAAAGTGCGCCCAACCGTGACAACGCCATCCGCCTGATGGAGTTCCTGTCAGAGCCCAAGGCACAGCAGATTTACGCCGAGGCCAACACCGAATACCCGGCCAACCCCGACGTAAAGCCCTCCGGCATGGTGGCCGAATGGGGTGAGATTAACCCGGACGACCTGTCTCTCCAGGAAATCGCGGAAAACCGCAGCGCAGCGGTGAAGATGGTTGATCGCGTCGATTACGACAACTAAACCAGCCATGTATTGAAAAAGCCGGGACTCAGGTCCCGGCTTTTTTGTACAATCCGCACCCTATTCCCAATTCACCCAAAGGAAACCTATGTCCGAGGCCATTGAACAGACCGGGGCGAGATACCCCCTGCTGGCAAAACGGACCTCGAAACGCTGGCTGATCACCGCCGCAGTGACCACCGCCATCGTGGCGCTTCCGGTACTGTCGGTGCTTATCCTGGCGCTGTTTCCGGAAGAGAATATCTGGCCTCACCTGCTGGACACCACGCTTCCCCGCTATCTGGTTACCACACTCCAACTCATGGCCGGCGTGGCTTTCATCACGCTGGTTATCGGCCTCGCCAGCGCCTGGGCGGTCACTATGTGCGACTTTCCCGGTCGCAAGTTTTTTGAATGGGCCATGCTGCTACCCTTTGCGGTGCCTGCCTATGTCATTGCTTATGTCTATACCAGCCTTCTGGATTACGCCGGGCCGGTTCAGACCGCCATGCGGGACTGGTTTGGCTGGCACAACGCCGCCGACTACTGGTTCCCCGAAATCCGCAGCCTGGAAGGCGCCACCCTGATGATCGGCCTGGTGCTCTATCCCTATGTATACCTGCTGGCACGGGCCGCGTTCCTGGAGCAATCCCCTTCCCTGTTTGCGGTCAGCCGTAGCCTGGGGCATTCCGCCATCAGCACCTTCTTCCGGGTGGTGCTGCCGATTGCCCGGCCTGCCGTAGCGGTTGGCCTGTCGCTGGTATTGATGGAAACCCTGAACGACTTCGGTACGGTGGATTTCTTTGCGGTACAAACCCTGACCGCCGGCCTGTTCGACACCTGGATGAACCTGGGGAATCTGGGAGGCGCCGCGCAGATTGCCACCACCATGCTGGCCTTCGTCGTTATCCTGGTGACCCTGGAGCGCTATTCCCGGCGCAAACAGCAACAATTCGCAGCGCGGGACAACCGCGAGCCAATCCGCCGCTTTACCCTGTCACGCCCGCGCCAGTGGGTGTGCGTGGCCGTGTGCGCCGTACCAGTGATCTTCGGTTTCCTGCTGCCAGCCGCCACCCTTGGTCACTATGCCTGGGAGTACTTCGACGAAAGCTGGAACCCGGACTTCGTTCGCAACACGCTCAACAGCCTGTTTCTCTCGGGAACCGCCGCGCTGACCACGCTGATCATTGGCGTCACCCTCGCCTACAGCCGCCGCCTGCACGATACCCGGGGCATGCGCGTGATGATGCGGCTTTCCAGCCTGGGCTACGCCATGCCCGGGGCCGTGCTCGCAGTGGGCGTGATTGTGCCGCTAGCCGGTTTTGACAACTGGGTGGATGGCATCCTGAGGGACAACTTCGGGGTCAGCAGTGGGCTGCTGCTTAGTGGTACCGCCTTTGCGTTGGTGTTCGCCTATACCGTTCGCTTCCTGGCGGTCTCCGCTGGCAGTGTGGAAAGTGCCCTGCAGAAAATTACACCCAGTATGGACATGGCCTCCCGGTCCCTGGGCCATACACCGGGCAATACACTGCTGAAGGTTCACCTGCCGATGTTGCGGGGCACCCTGATTACAGCGGCGTTGGTGGTGTTCGTGGACTGTATGAAGGAGCTGCCGGCGACGTTAATCCTGCGGCCCTTTAATTTTGAAACCCTGGCCACCTACGTGTACCAGTTTGCCTCGGACGAGAAGCTCGCCCACAGCGCCCTGCCGGCATTGATTATCGTGCTGGCCGGCATCATTCCGATCATCCTCATGAGCAAGTCCATTTCCGACACCCGGGCCATTAGCTGACGTTCGCAGCCTTCAAGCGGCAGCCGGGAAGTCCGCTTAGATCACCGAACGGGAATGCGCGCCCTGAACCACAAAACGGCCCTGGAAAACCGCAACGGGTTCTCTGACGGGTTCCGTGGTGGGTTCGCCGCAGTACACTTCAGCAATCAGGGAAAGCCGGCCCTTGCCATGGCGGGCCAGGCTTTTTCGGAATCGGTCAGGGACTTCACCGCCGGGGAGGCGGCACAGGGCGAAGAAGTTCGTGTCTACCGGTTCAATGTGCTCAATTTCACCTACCTGGATCACCACCTTTCCGGCCAATCCCAAGTCGGTCAATACCAGCTCAACCAACCCCCAGGCGGAAATCACTGCAAC
Source organism: Marinobacter sp. UBA3604 (assembly GCF_002375325.1). NCBI lineage: Bacteria > Pseudomonadati > Pseudomonadota > Gammaproteobacteria > Pseudomonadales > Marinobacteraceae > Marinobacter > Marinobacter sp. UBA3604. Next base: position 21,664 of record NZ_DFMB01000021.1, on the reverse strand, counting down.
CGAGTAGACACTCCCCCCGAAGCCGGTCCCCTGGTGGTTGTGGTTGGAGGCCAGCGGAGCACTGACCAACAACGCATGGCCGTCATAGGAAACCAGCTCCACACCCAATGCTTCCGAGAGCGGAATCATGTCATAAATGCGTTTCTGAAACCGGGCTAACTGAGTCATATTCCCTCCTGAATATGTCTTCAGTTTATGCCCGTTTCAGTGCTTTCCCTATGCGACTTACGTCGGTTTTCTCTACTGCCAGATGACCGGCTGACGTTTTGCGTACCAGGAGTCCACATTTTCCTGATACGCATCCTCCACCACATTACGCTTCAGCTTCAGTGTCGGGGTCAGGAAGCTGTTCTCGATGGACCATTCATCGCTGACCACGGTAATGAACGCCAGTTGCTCGTGAGGGTCCACGGTCTTGTTGACGTCCGTAATCAACTGCTTGAAGCTGGCCTCGATGTCCTTGCGGAATGCTTCATCAGCCATCTTCGGACGAATCTCCTCGCCCAGCATCACCAGCGCGTGGGGTTGCGTCTGGTTGGCCCCGGAGACACACACCATTTCGATGGCCTCGTGAGACATCAGGCGGTTCTCGATCGGTGCTGGGGCGATGTACTTACCCTTGCTGGTCTTGAAGATTTCCTTGATGCGGCCGGTCAACTTCAGGCGTCCCATCTCGTCGATTTCGCCTTTGTCGCCGGTTTTCAGGAAACCGTCCTCTGAGAACGTTTCGCGGGTTTTCTCTTCGTCCTTGTAGTACCCCATCATGGTGGCCGGGCTTTTCACCAGCACTTCGCCCTCGTCGCTGATCTTCATTTCCACGCCGGGCAGTGCTTCACCCACGTAGCCGGTGCGGGAACGGCCAGGCTTGTTCATGTGGGAATAGGCAAAGTTCTCGGACATGCCGTAGCCTTCCAGCAGTTCCAGCCCCAGGTTGCGGTACCAGTCCAGCACATCGTTGGAAAGAGGTGCGGAGCCACTGCCAGCCAGTTTGACCTTGTTCAGGCCCAGCCCTTTGAGCACCTTCTTCTTGATCACCTTGTTCAGCAGCGGAACCTTCAGCAGCTTTTCCAGCTTCTCCTTGGGCAACTTCTGAAGAACGCCGTGCTGGAACTTCACCCACAGGCGGGGCACTGACAGGAACAGCGTCGGCTGTGCCCGCTGCAGATCCTGGACAAAGGTATCCAGCGACTCGGCAAAGAACAGCTGGAAACCGGAGTACAGCGAGCCCAGCTCCACAAACGTGCGCTCGAAAACGTGCGCCAGCGGCAGGTAGGACAGCATGCGCTCTTCCGCACCAACGCCCAGCACCTGGGTGCCACCGGCGGCCGCAAATGCCATATTACGGAAACTCAGCATAACGCCCTTCGGCCGACCGGTGCTGCCAGAGGTGTACACAATGGTGGCCAGTTCATCCGCATCCCGCTGGGTGTTCTCTTCCAGTGGCGGGTACTTGCCCACAAGGTCGTCCCAGGTTTCAAAATTGTTGGGCGGGCTCAGTGGGTAGGAAATACAACGCACGGACTCCGGCACGCCGGACTTCATCTGGTCCCAGTCGTCCAGCTTACCGACAAACAGAACGTCGCATTCGCTGTGGTTAAGGATGTAGTTCACCGTATCCGCATTCAGGGTCGGGTACAGCGGCACGGAGATGTGTCCGGCCATCCAGATGGCCCAGTCCGACATGATCCACTGCGCGCAGTTCTTGGATATGATCCCGACCCGGCTCTTTTCCGGCAGGTTCAGGGATTTCAGGTACGAGGCCATCCGGCGAGCTTCATCCACCGCACGCTTCCAGGTGTATTCGACAACCTTGCCGTCGCCAATGGGCTGAGTCATGTACAGGGAATCCGCCTTGGCGTGTTCCCAGTGATAAACCATATCCAGGGGGAGTTTGTCAGTAGTGTCCATGGACCTTCCTTGCGTTGTGTTATTTTTGAGTTATCGGTGTTTTTATTATGTAAGGGCTGCACTGCATTAGACTTTAGTAGCCTATTTCACCACAGCCGTCACCGTCAAAACGTGACGGAACTAAAACTATTCCACTTCACATGTACTTTTGGCCGGCATACTGCCGCGCAGATCCCTGTAACGCGTAGCTCCCTGTAAAAGGTACCTTCGCTTACCCATCAATCCAATAGCCTGTGATAAACTCCCGCCCCATTATTAAACGCGCGTTCGATCTCCCGGCGCGCCAAACAGTCTGAACAGACCCGGAGACCGGTTTATGGCCAACAAGATTCTGCGCACGCTGATCGGCACCGCCCTGCTGGCAATGGCTGCCATTGCACCCGCCATTGCACAGAGCGACGAACAGCGGGTGGTCGCCATCACTCAGATTGTGGAGCATCCCGCTCTGGATGCCGTTCATCAGGGCGTACGGGACGAACTGGAAGCACAGGGATACAAGGACGGCGAACAGGTTCGCATCATGCACGAAAGCGCCCAGGGCAACGCCGCCATCGCGTCACAGATTGCCCGCAAATTCGTGGGTGAAGGCCCGGACGTGATCGTCGCCATCGCCACGCCGTCGGCACAGACCATGGCCGCCGCCGCTCGCCAGACTCCAGTGGTCTTCTCCGCAGTGACCGACCCGGTCGGCGCTAAACTGGTAAAAAGCCTGAAGGCTCCGGGTGCCAACATCACCGGCGTGACCGACATGCTGCCCATCGAACGCCACCTCGACCTCCTCGAGCGGGTGGTGCCAGACGCCAAACGCATCGGCACCGTTTACAACCCCGGCGAAGCCAACGCCGTGGCATTGGTGGAGTTGCTTGAAGAGCGCCTGCAGGCCCGTGACATGGAACTGGTTAAAGCCGCCGCCACCAAGACCTCGGAAGTGCTCGGTGCCGCCCGCTCCCTGGTAGGCAAAGCAGACGCCATCTACCTGACCACCGACAACACCGTGATCAGCGCCGTGGAAGCGGTCATCTCCGTGGGCGAGCGTGCCAGCATTCCGGTCTTCGCCGCTGACACCGCCACCGTCGGCCGTGGCGCCGTTGCTGCCCTTGGCTTCGACTACTACGACCACGGCCGCCAGACCGGCGCCATGGTGGCCCGCATCCTGGAAGGTGCCAACCCCGGTGACATGGATGTGGAATCCGTGGACACCCTGGAACTGTTCGTGAACCCCGCTGCCGCAGAGCGCATGGGCATTACCCTGTCCGACGACCTGATCAGCGACGCGAAAAAAGTCGTAAACAGCGACAAGTAACCCACTGTTAGCGGGCGGCCTCACAAGGGCTGCCCGTTTTCATTTACGGTGACCCTATCCCATGCTTAGTAACATTGCCTTTTATGGCGCCATCGAAACCGGCCTGATCTACGGGCTGGTCGCCTTCGGTATCTACCTTTCGTTTCGCGTACTGGACTTCCCGGACCTGACCGTGGACGGCAGCTTTCCCCTGGGCGCCGCCGTGGCAGCCGTCCTTATCATTGAAGGCGTTAACCCCTGGCTGGCCACCGGCGCCGCCGTTATCGCCGGCATGGGTGCCGGTGCGGTAACCGCATTGCTGAACGTCAAACTCAACATTCTCAACCTGCTGGCGTCCATCCTCACGATGATCGCGCTGTACTCTGTGAACCTGCGCATCATGGGCCGGCCCAACATTGCCCTGCTCACCGAGGAAACCGTGCTCACACCCTGGTACGACCTTGGCCTTGCCTACCATCAGGTGCCGGTACTGTTGTTTATCATCGTGGTGATGGTAAGCCTGTTGTTGCTGTGGCGTTTCATGAAATCCGAAACCGGGCTGGCCATGCGCGCCACCGGCGCCAACCCGCGAATGGCCCGTGCACAAGGTATCGCCACCGGTGCCATGATTGTGCTGGGGGTTGCCGTCTCTAACGGCTTGGTAGGCCTCGCCGGTGCCCTGTTCGCCCAGAGCCAGGGCGCTGCAGATGTGACCATGGGTGTGGGCGTGATCGTGATCGGCCTGGCCTCACTGATCGGTGGTGAAGCCGTGCTTACGCCGTCTACGGTTCTCCGAGCCCTGATTGCCTGTGTGATCGGCGCCATCGTCTACCGCCTGGCCATTGCCCTGGCGCTGAACGCTGACTTCCTGGGGCTACAGGCCCAGGACCTGAACCTGATCACCGCCGTGCTGGTCACCCTGGCCATTGTGCTGCCCGGTGTTCGCACGTCCGTTGCCGCGCGGTTTACCCGCAAAAAGGCCTGAGGAGGAAGCATGATTACAGCAACCGACCTGACCCTCACCTTCGGCAAGGGCACGCCGCTGGAAAACCCGGCCCTCCGAGGCATGAGCCTGACCGTCAACCAGGGCGAATTCGTCACCGTGATTGGCAGCAACGGCGCCGGCAAATCCACCTTCCTCAACGCCCTCGCCGGTGAGGTGATGGTGGACAGCGGCAACATCATCGTCGACAACCAGGACGTAACAAAGCTGCCCACCCACAAGCGTGCCGGCCGGGTAGCCCGCGTATTCCAAGACCCGCTGGCGGGCACCTGTGAAGGCCTGACCATCGAGGAAAACCTCGCCCTGGCCATCAAGCGCGGCCAGCGCCGTGGGCTGAGCGCAGCCGTAAAAGCCCGCTACATGGACCAGTTCAAATCCAGCCTGGCCTCCCTCAATTTAGGCCTGGAAAACCGGCTGGGCGACAAGATGGGCCTGCTTTCCGGCGGCCAACGCCAGGCCGTCAGCCTGTTGATGGCCAGCCTGACACCCTCCGCCATCCTGTTGCTGGACGAACACACCGCCGCGCTGGACCCGAAAACCGCCTCCTTCGTGTTGGACCTGACCACACAGATCATCGAAGAACAGAAGCTCACCGCGCTGATGGTCACCCACAGCATGAAACAGGCGCTGGAAGTGGGCGACCGCACAGTGATGCTGCATCAGGGCCAGGTGGTGTTCGACATCGCCGGCCAGGACCGGGAAGGACTGGAAGTGAAAGACCTGCTGGAACTGTTCGAGAAGCAGCGCGGGCTGGAAGTGGACGACGACAGTTTGTTGTTGGGCTAATCACGCTTGCCGGCAAACTCGTCTACGGGGCACCTTGCATGCCCCGTAGACAGTTTGGTTACTAGTGACCGTACACCCGCATCTGGGTATTGGTGATCGCCAGGTCATCAATGAAGATCTGGCCGATCGAGGCCTGCCCCACGATCACCTCCTGCATACCGATGTCCGCCGCAAAGCTGGGCATATCGATCGCCAGGGAGGAGCCACCGTCTGCACGCTGGCCGTTGTAGATGTACAGGTCCACTTCCGCGAACAGGTCCAACACGCTCGGGAAGGTCTGATCGTAGTCCGCACCGGTCAATGAAAGGCCACGAATGCCCACGGCCGCAAACGGCACATCGAAATCCATCACCTCAATGGCAAACGCAGAACGCAGCCTCATGACGTCGGTGTCTGTATCAATGTGAATAGAGCCACGCCCCAACACACCTTCAATGAACAGGTTGTCCATCAGCGCCGTGTTCTGGCCGCCCTGCCCCCACAATTCCCACGCACCGGAGGTCACACGGAAATCTATGGCATTGAAGAATTGCGGGCGGATATTGATGGCCGCATCGCCGTCGGCGAGCACGTCAATGTCAATACGGATGTTGTCCAGCAGATCATTGGAATCCGGCCCACCCAGGCCATTGAAACCAAAGAAGTCTGTCCGTTCCGCACCGCCGATGCTGATATCGCTGATCGTCAGCGACCCTTCATCGGTATAGATAAAGCGGTCCATATTGATCTTGGTTTCCAGCTCAATGGACACACCGGCCTGGCCGGTAATGTTTCCCATTGCGCTGTCCTCCAGCATCACAATGTCTGCCATTGCGGCAGCAGGCAACCCTGCGACGCCCAGCGCAAGCAGTGTTCGTTTCAGGCCTTTCATTATTATGTTCCTTTTATAGTAGTTTTCACTTCCTGTGGGCCACTACCTCTTACGACTCCACATCACTACTTTAGCGACAGGTACAAAACGGGTACGTGCATCGGTCACATTTAACTGACTTTATGAACCTTTTTTCAGATTTTTCACTGCGCAGTTTTTGACCACAACATCTAGTGGTTTCAAGTAAAATGCCTCAACGCGGCGTTTCTGCGGGCATTTCAGGATATTCAAGCATTCATCCATTGATTTTCTTTCGCTATGAGCCGCAATCTATAGTTGTCTTCTTATTCACAGACCACTATATCCTGTTATACTCGTCTCATATTCACCCATATATAGGGTTTGCTCGGCCCGCTCACCACAAACGGCGCGCCAGTAAACCACGCGGGTGACCATCTTTCCTGAAAACCCGCTGTTACGCCCTTTCCAGGGCGGACAGCAGGTTAGAAAAACACCAGATCTAGTGTTTCACCGGATCTGAAGCATAACGGCCTTCCAGGCTGAGACATCTTAACGACACATGGGGTATGGCCGGCTGCGGTTTGCAACGGCCATCAAAAGACATACCGGACATCCGAGGGTGGCAATGAACGCTAAAGCACAGGCAGTGATAACAACAATTCCAATGCAGGAAGCTTCGCTGGACATCTGGAACAGCAAGTACCAACTCAAAACCAAGACCGGCGAACCCGTCGATAAGGACATCGAAGCAACCTACGAGCGTGTTGCCACTGCCCTTGCCGAAGTGGAAAACAAAGCCAACCGCGCCAAGCACAAGAAAGAATTCGTCTGGGCCCTGCGCCACGGTGCCATCCCCGCTGGCCGCATTACCTCCAACGCCGGTGCGGAAGCCCACAAACCAGCCACGTCCACCATCAACTGCACCGTGTCTGGCTCCGTTCAGGACTCCATGAACGACATCCTGGAGAAAAACCACGAAGCCGGCCTCACCCTCAAAGCCGGTTGTGGTATTGGTTATGAATTCTCCACCCTGCGCCCCCGCGGCGCCTACGTGGCCGGTGCGGGTGCCACCACCTCCGGCCCGCTGTCGTTCATGGATATCTTCGACCGCATGTGCTTCACCGTGTCTTCTGCCGGTGGACGCCGTGGCGCCCAGATGGCCACCTTCGACGTACATCACCCGGACGTCATCGACTTCATCCAGGCCAAGCGTGAAGACGGCCGCCTGCGCCAGTTCAACCTGTCGCTGCTGATCACCGAAGACTTCATTGAAGCCGTGCGCAACGGCGACGACTGGCACCTGTCGTTCCCCGTCACCGAGAAAGAAGTGGAAGACGAAGGCCTGGACCTGTCCGACGAAACCCAGTTCGTGTACCGCGACTTCCCGATCCAGAAAGGTTACGTGGTCAATGACGAAGGCAAGGTTGCGTGCCGCATCTACCGCACCCTGAAAGCCCAGTTTATCTGGGACACCATCATGACCAGCACCTACGACTACGCCGAGCCAGGGTTCATCCTGATCGACAAGGTCAACCAGATGAACAACAACTGGTTCTGCGAAGACATCCGCGCCACCAACCCCTGTGGCGAACAGCCTCTGCCCCCGTACGGCAGCTGCCTGCTGGGCTCTGTGAACCTGACCATGTTCGTGGACTACCCGTTCACCGACAAGGCCAGCTTCAACTATGAGAAGTACCGTAAAGTCGTTGGCATCTTCACCCGCATGCTGGACAACGTAGTGGAAATCAATGGTCTGCCGCTGGAAGAGCAGCGCCACGAAATCACCTACAAGCGCCGCCACGGCATGGGCATCCTCGGCCTGGGCTCCACCCTCGCCATGCTGCGTATGCCTTACGGCTCGTCCGAATCCGTGCAGTTTACCGAAGAAGTCGTACGTGAAATGGCCGTGGAAGGCTGGCGCCAGTCCCTGGCCCTGGCCGACGAAAAAGGCCCGGCGCCGATCATGAACGACGACTTTGAAGTCACCCCCAAGATGCTGACCAAGTGCCCGCAGCTGTCCCAGGACGGCTACAAGCTGGGCGACAAGCTCAAGGGCAAGGTACTGCACGCCAAGTACAGCAAGTACATGCAGCAGATCGCTGGCGTGGAGCCGGAACTGATCGAGCAGCTGGCCGAGAAAGGTGGCCGCTTCACGCACCACACCTCCATCGCGCCCACCGGCACCATCAGCCTGTCACTGGCCAACAACGCCAGTAACGGCATCGAGCCCAGCTTCTCGCACCACTACGCGCGCAACATCATCCGCGAAGGTCGCAAGACCAAGGAAAAAGTCGACGTATTCTCCTTCGAGCTGCTGGCCTACCGCCACCTGGTCAACCCCGGTGCCATGCCCTTCTCCGAAGAAGAAGACAAGCGCCTGCCCCACTACTTCACCACGTCTGAAGACGTGACGCCGGCGCAGCACGTGGACATCCAGGCCGCGGCCCAACTGTGGGTGGACTCGTCCATCTCCAAGACCGCCAACGTGCCCCAGGATTTCGCGTATCCGGACTTCAAAGACATCTACATGTACGCCTACGACAAGGGCCTGAAGGGTTGCACCACCTTCCGCTTTAACCCGGAAGCCTTCCAGGGCGTGCTGGTTCAGGAGAAAGACCTGGAAAACACACTGTACGAATTCACCCTGGACGACGGCAGCAAGGTGACCCTCAAGGGCAACGAACAGGTGGAGTACGACGGCGAGCTCCATAACGCCGCCAACCTGTTTGATGCGCTTAAAGAAGGCACCTACGGCAAATACTGATCCCGGGAACCGACACAGGACAACGAACATGACCGTTAAAATCAGCAACAAAATCGTCGGCTACCGCGTAAAGAAAGCCGACCCCGAAGCAGCACAGCCAGCCGCGCAGCCGGAAAACAAACCGGTTGAGATGAACGAATACATCGAACGGCCGGACTTCCTGCTGGGCACCACCTACAAGATCAAGCCGCCAGTGGCCGAGCACGCGATGTACATTACGATTAATGACATCCTGCTCAACGAAGGCACTGACCACGAAAGCCGGCAGCCGTATGAAGTGTTCATCAACTCCAAGTCGATGGAACACTTCCAGTGGGTCATCGCCCTCACCCGCGTTGTCTCCGCCGTGTTCCGCAAAGGCGGCGACGTGACCTTCCTGGTGGAAGAGCTGCGCAGCGTGTACGACCCCAACGGCGGCTACTTCAAGAAAGGCGGCGTATTCATGCCCTCTCTCGTCGCCGAAATCGGCGCCGTGATCGAGAAGCACCTCAAGGCCATCGGCCTGATTGAAAGCGAGGAAATGAGCGAAGTCACCAAACGCATCCTCGCCGAAAAACGCGCCGAATTCGAAGCCAGCCACACCACGGCCACGAACGACGACAAAGCCGGCGACTACCCACCCAACGCCACCATGTGCGGCAAGTGCAGCACCAAGGCGGTGATCGTGATGGACGGGTGTGCGACTTGCCTGTCTTGTGGCGATAGTAAGTGCGGTTGAGGTGATTGACTGCGATGTGTGATGGGAAGGCCTGGAGTGTTAAAGCTTCGGGCCTTTTTTGTTTTCGGAGTCATTGGAATCAATTGAGCGTTTCATGATTGCGCAGCACAAAACCTAACAACTTAGCTGTTTCGCTTTGCAAGTTAGCCTTTCGTGCATTTTCGTTTCTTGAAGGATACGTTATTCAGCATCGTATGATAAATACCATCACCTTCCTAACACGTTGGCTTGCCGACAGGCTCGATGGCATCGCGTCTCGGCTGGAAAGCAAATATCGCTCCGCCAACTTGCAATCGAAGTTCGTGGACCTTGCGCCAACTGATAAGGCAGATAAGGCTGGCGTATATTCAGAAGCGATTCTGTTTGCGACGAACAATGATAAGGTCTCCAACATTGCTCTAACCGGTCCCTACGGGTCAGGAAAGAGCAGCATCATCCAATCCTTCTTGAAGAGGTATCGGCGGCCTGCGCTTCATATTTCTCTTGCTGCGTTTGTTCCCGAGGCCGATTCGGGGGTCGAGAAGGTGAGCCGTCAAGAGATTGAGAGAAGCATCCTGCAGCAGATGCTGTATGGTGCTGACGCCAACAAGCTTCCGCTATCGCGGTTCAAAAGAATTCAGTCGCCCGGCGTTGGGTCGGTTTTTAGATCTCTTTACATAATGCTTGGAATTCTCGCGCTTTGGTACGTGTTTCATCAGCGAGAAGACATCATCAGCGGCGCTTTTTTCGTTCCGCTCTCGCTCAGCCATTGGCTCAACCTGGGGAGCCTAGTAATAGCGGCAACATTCCTCTGGGTAACGATACATCACTTCTATGTCGCGAGCTTCGGTTTGTCACTCAAGGGCATCTCGTTGAAGGACGTTGAGATAAAACCTGCACATGATGACCAAGCTTCCATATTGAACCGTCACCTAGACGAAATAATCTACTTCTTCCAATCAACCAATTACGACCTTGTAGTAATTGAGGATATAGATCGATTTGAAGATGCCGAAATTTTCGTCACACTGCGCGAAATTAATAGCCTCGTGAACGAGAACGCAGGGGTGAAACGCACCATCAGATTTCTATACGCCCTGCGCGACGACATGTTTGTTAACACCGATCGAACCAAGTTCTTCGAATTCATCATTCCCGTCATACCGATCATCAACACATCGAATTCGATCGACATGGTATTGGAGCAGGGACGGAGACTTGAACTTGACGGGCGCCTTGATCCGCAATTTCTGAGAGAGGTCTCACGTTACCTGAACGACCTGAGATTGATTCAGAACATCTTTAATGAATACGCCATTTATGTGGCGAATTTGGAAACTGATGGAGAGAATCTGCTCGACGCCAACAAGCTCCTTGCGATACTGATCTATAAAAACGTCTATCCAAGGGACTTTGAACAGCTGCACCGCGGCACGGGGACTCTCGCTGAAATATTGAACCGCCAAGGCGAGCTCATTGGGCATGGTGAGGCCACGTATAGGACCGAGATCGCGGAACTAGAAAAGCGGCTAGAAGTCGCCGAGCGACAGACGCCTTCGGACCTGAGAGAGTTGCGGCAAATCTACGCTATGGCTCTGATCGAGGAGCTTCCAGCGAATGTTATTAGCGTTCGTATTGATGGATCACAATGGATCCCTCTTCCACAGTTGATCAGCCACGATGCATTCGAGCAGCTTATAGAGGCTCCCCGCCTTATCGGCCGTAACGTCAATGGTCAACAACATCAGGTCGATGTTTCCAAATTGCAAAACGAGGTGGACTCCCAGAAATCCTACCAGCAACGCAAGGAGGAGATCGAAAGCAAGACGGCTGATAATAAGAACAAGAGCTTGCGCCAAATACGTGATCTAAAATCAAAGATCACAGCGCTTCGCACGACTAAGCTCAAGGAGCTGTTGCGTTTGAACGCCGACCGCGTGCAGGATCTCTTCGAGAACTTCGATGAAAACGGGGAGCTTGCCCGTTTTCTGATTCTGGAAGGCCATCTCGACGATACCTACTACCAATACACTTCACTCTTTCACTCAGGCCGTTTGTCGCCCAATGACAATAAGTTTTTGATCCAGATAAGAGCATTTGTCACGCCTGAGCCCGGTTTTCCTATCGACAATCCAAAAGAGGTCATCGCCGCGATGCGAGATGAAGACTTCCGGCAAAGCTACGTCTTGAACGTTAAGCTTGTCGATAGCCTCCTGAGTGACCGGGGCAGTTACCTCGACCAAACGCGGAAGCTTTTCGAGTTGCTCTCGTCCCAGTTCGAGAGCTGCGAGGACTTTTTCGATGCCTATTACACCAGCGGTCGCGATGTTGCAGGACTTCTTTCCGGGCTAGTCAAAGCTTGGAAAGGTCTAGTTCCAACTGTCATTGCGAGCCCTAATAATATCTCCCACGTCACCCAACTGGTCTCGAACCTACCGGAAACCTCGCTCAGACAGCTCGCAAGGGATTTTGAGGAGTTACCGGAATTTGTTTCCGCGAACCTTCCAGAGATTCTGGTGAATTCACCCGAACTCGAACCGGAACGCCTTGCATGTCTCGACTTTGAGATCAAAGATCTTGCAGCAATCAAAGAACACTCTGAAATTGTACGTGTCATGTTCGAGGAGGAGCTTTTCGAACTCACGATCTCGAATCTGGAGTATGTCTACCAAGAGATTTTGGGAGAGAACGATCTAGAGTCCCTACATGAAAAGAACTTCACGACTATACGTTCGACGAATAGTGCACCCTTGATTAATCGAGTAGAGCGCGATTTACATCGATACCTCCATGAGATTCTCTTGGAGCTTCAAGAAAACTCAAAGGAGGTTGCCTCCGCAATTCTAGACGTGATACGCCACGATGATATTGATCATGATGATCTTCGAGAGTTTCTTGAACGACAGACAGCTCAGTTGCCATCTTTGGAGGACGTGCCTGAAAGATTACAGGCGATGCTGTTCGACCAAAGCGTGATCCAGCCAACTTGGGAAAATTGTTTGGCCTTCATGGAAAGTGAAGGATTCGAGGCGAATAGCTTAATTGGTTATCTTGATCAAGAGATGGTTCGTGCTGCCATCCTGGAACACCCAATACCAAGCGACACGGATTCACGGCAACTGCGTTTATTCATATTTAACGCAGGCTCTCTATCTGATGCCGCCTATCAAGAATACGCTCGCGCCCTGCCGAGGCCAATCCAGACCCTACCGGAAGCACTCGAGCCGGAAAAAATTCGAATCCTTATAGATGAACGAAAAGTCTCATTTACTCAGGAAAACCTTGACTGGCTCGCCGACACCAGGCCTTTGCAGGTACGATTCGTAGCGATCAACATGGATGATTATCTGGCCGATCCAGAAAACCTTGTAATCGATGATGACCTTCGAGAGGAGCTGCTTCAATCTGAAATCGATAATGCAGCCAAGCTCCAGATAATCGAAATGATGGACCTCGAAGCGCTAGTCGATCTTCCCGAACGTTCAGCTCTTATAGGCTCGATTCTTGGAAAAACCGACGCCAACATAGCCAACTTAAATGGGAGTGTTGCGCAATCTCTGATAACGCATTCCACGTCGATTGCGATGCAAATTTCACTCTTTAACAAATTTCAGTTTCTCATGACGGACGATGAAGTGCGTCATGTATTGACCAATCTACCGAAACCATTTTCTGAGATAAGAACTGGGCGTAATACGCCGAAACTGAAAAATACTCGTGAGAATCAGGACTTGGTCAGATGGCTTGATTCAAGACATATTATTTCGTCATGGAGTGAGAGGAGCGTCTTCAATGACGACATAAGGGTGAATCTATACAGGAGCTGATAAACGGCTTCTAGATTCTGCACTGTCTCGACGTCCGCGTTATGCCGCCCAGAATGCCACACACTGAACAAGCGCTTCGGGCCAGCTCTTGCATGCCGGTAATTGAACGATATCGAAGGGTCCACCAATAGACTAGCGCATTAGCAAAAGCCCGATCTACGCCCAGTGCCTAAGGCGGTGGCGTTATGGCGGAACCTGGAATCTAGTACTCCTTGACACCCTATTGCACCTTGCTAGACTCCGACTTGGCTGCAAGGAGCGTGGTTAGCTCTGAATGATAGTCACGCAAGGGCGCGCAGGCCCGGCAAGGATGCCTCGGGAATTCTGAAAGATATCCCAAGATCTTCATGGATGAGCAAGGAGCGATCAATGAGCGGCAAAAAAGTCGTCCTGGTCGGAGACCTCGGTACGGATCACCAAGGTTTCCCACCCACCCCGGTAATCAGCGGTTCCCCCAATGTACTAATCGACGGCAAGCCAGTTGCCCGGGTAAGTGACCAACTCACCCCCCATTCCAAGCCCAAACATCCACCCCACCCACGCACCATTGCTTCCGGTTCAAGCACGGTTTTCATTAATGGCTTACCAGTGGCCACTACCGGTGGTGCGATTTCCTGTGGTGGGGTTACCATTGGCAGTAGTAGCGCGGTGGTTGGCGATACCCATACACCGGTATCTTTCTCTGGTCTTTCACGGACGAATCCTCACCCTAGCCCTGTAAGCGCAGAATCCAGTTCAACTCGAAACCGCAACACCGGCTCACCGGCCCCTTCGGGAACGCAACTGCGCAGTGGCACATCCAGCTACAGCGGCGGAGGTGGAGCTTCAGTCGCAAACTCCTCTCAAGCCATCAAGGCTATTGACGAGTCCAGCAAGACCCTGCGCCTGGGCGTGTTCTTCGATGGCACCGGCAACCACAGGGGCAATGACCAGATCCTGACTAATCGCGATATGACAAATGTGACAAAGCTGCATGACTTATATCGGGAGAGGGCCAATGTGCGGCGGATCTATGTTCGTGGCCCTGGCACCATTGACGGCAATCACACTCCTGATGGCTTTGAGGCTCCGGAGGACCTGATGGGGCTGGGCTTGGGCATAGGTCCTGAGGGCGGACATGACAGGATAGAATTTGCGATTACAAGGATGCGAGATGAAATCAATGTCGGGGACTACGACGAAGTGATCTTCGATGTCTTTGGCTTCAGCCGTGGCGCGGCCCTGGCCCGGCATTTTGTCAATCTAATCGGCGAGCAGCCGGAAACTTTCCAGCTTCCCCAATTCAATGGCGCCTCGCTGTCTGCTCCGATGCTGGGGTTCAAGCCGGTGCCCGCTTTCCCATCTGGTTTGAAGGTGCGGGTAAATTTCGTTGGCCTGTTTGACACCGTGGGTAGTTTCTACATGCCGGGAAACGACGTCAATCTGGACTTCAACCTTAACCTATCTTCAGGCAGTGCCAATAGAGTGGTGCAACTTACCGCCTACCATGAGATCCGCAAGAACCTCCCTTTGAGCAGTATTATGGATGCCAACGGCAATGGCCCATCACACTTTACGGAAATCGCCGTACCCGGAGCTCACTCCGATGTGGGGGGCGGTTACGAGAATCCGGACCAAGGCTTCGAGAACATTGAGAAGATTGTTCTGGGCATCCACTCCGGCCTCGCCGACGGAGGCCACACCCAACGCACAGCCCTTCCGCAACTTGAAGCGCAGTACGCGCGGCCAGGCCGGACCGTGGTGGCGGTTCCCCAACCGAACGGCGATATCCATGTACAGGAGCGCCGACGCACTCGCAAGGAACTGGCGATCCATCACCTGCACAGAATGTACGATCTCGCAAAACAGAGCGACGTGCCGTTCAGGCAAATGAACACGAATGACAAGGACTACCAAATCCCCCAGGACTTGCAGGATGCTCTGGCCACTTGGCAAGCAAACGAGGGATCGCTGGCGGTGGCAAGGGATTATCTGGGAGGATACATCCATACCTCACATAGTATCTACGAGCTTGGGCTGGGCCCGGAACCTTCCGGTAAGCGGACGGTGTTTTACAACAGGCCAGCTCAAGCCATAACTCCCGTCAAGGAAGGAGTTGCGCGTGCGCAATAACACCACTGCCAGGGCCGCCTTTTCAATCCTGCTGCTGTTTTTGGTAACAGCCTGCTCTTCGGAACCTCGCGAGTACGATTTTGCCGTATCCGTTGCGGGTGGGCCTGAAGGTTGGCCGGTCTGGGTTGAAGACATCACTTTTGATCAATCCTGGAGTGTACCTGCAGGGGGCATTGAGCATGGCTTTGACCAACGCCCGCCACAGGGAGGCGTGGCGATGATAAGCCCGAAAAGCGCACCCAGCATCGTACATGCCCGTTGGTTCTCCTACCGCACCCAGATGTTCCATGAAGTCACCTTCTCACTCCCCGATGACCTCGACGAGAAGTTACGCCAGTGGTATCAGGACTACCCGCTTGACGACTACAGTCATACGCTGATCGTTGGGTTCTCTGGAAAGGGTGAGGCGCTGGCCTGGTGGGAAGCATTCTGCTCCACCTGCGACTATGACCGAAGCCACGATTTCAGCACGCCTCTGATCGAAAACGTCCAGGCCGAAGTCGCCGATGGCGACCCAAGCGGCTACCGATTGCAAACCCAGGAGTTGATTGATGAGGGGGGCATGCCCTCACCCTGGTAGCCAGGTCGGCACGACTTTGCGGTGCACGTAGGGGGCAGTACATTTTTATATGCTTTCCCCTCACCCGTTGGCTTGACCGTATATCTAATTGCCAATCACCGGCGCAGACCACCACACTGGCTGAATCAATATTATCGGCATCATTGCCAAGGCAATGCCCCAAAACACCACGGCCGTTGCCCTGCCCCGCTGGTAGTAATATGACGCAGCCCATAACAATGCACTGACAACCAGCGCAGTCAGATACAAAAACACTGCATAGACTCCAACACCTTCCCCAGCAACAATGAATCGGCTGAAAACATAGAAGATCCAGGCCTGCACAGCCGCAATTAGCAACAGCGCTGCCGGATACAACGCTTTGCGTAGAATTGACGCATTCATTGCCGATCACCCGGGCCCAGAAATACCGCCCTTTTGCCATTCATGCCACTCTCCTTGGCTAATTTCCCAGTCGTCCGTCACGCATTATTTTTCCACATTTGATGTGAACATTAGAGGAATCTAGCGGGTTTCTCGAGCCTTGAGGGTAATGTTTTTCGATTTGCCACATGCAAGAGCACGTTGAGATACGTTTTTACATGTCACGCCTCGCCCGCTATCTTGATCATATCTGCCCCGAAGAAACCTTGAAATGGTCGGGAAAACCTGATAGGCCCGCAAATGACAGCCTCAGCAATCGGCAAAACCCCCACACGGACATCGTGGTTACTCGCATCCCGGACATGGAGGACGTTTCGTGGCAATTGAATCCTGGTTTACCTTTGTCGTCGCGTCAGCGGTTCTACTGGTTATTCCCGGCCCTACAATTCTGGCCGTCATCAGTTACTCCGTTGCTCATGGTCGCCGTGCCAATATTCCTCTGGTGGCTGCGGTCGCGCTCGGTGACTCTACGGCATTGTTTGCGTCACTTGTGGGGTTGGGGGCGTTGCTTGCGGTATCTGCGTTTTGGTTCACAGTTGTAAAAATAGCAGGTGGTTTATACCTGCTTTACCTTGGTATCAGGTTGTTTCGGGCAGGCTTCTCTCCCACTGAAATGGCGGAGCCGGCGCCTGACTCCTCCCATTTGAAGTTGTTCACCAACACGTATTTAGTAACGGCGCTCAACCCAAAGGGCATTGTTTTCTTCATGGCTTTTTTACCGCAATTCATCACGCCGGGTGGAAACGGGGTGTTCCAAATGTGGTTGCTTGCACTCACTTTTGTTGCCTTGGCCACCATCAATGCCACGCTTTATACAGTTTTCGCATCCTCGGCACGTCGGCTGCTTGTCTCGCCCAAAGCACAGCGTAGGTTTAATTTTGCAGGTGGTGCGTTACTTTCAACAGCAGGTATTTGGGCATTGTTTGCCAAACGTCCGGCGATATAGAAGCGAACGAATGAGCGAATTCGTCGAAAACCTCAATGATATATTTTGCCAGTTCGGCCCGGTTTCCGTTCGGCGTATGTTCGGTGGCTATGGTGTGTACCACGATGGCCTAATGTTTGGCCTTGTTGCGGATGATGTTCTGTATTTGAAGGTCGATGGGGAATCGATGGGTCGGTTTACAGAGCTGGATTTGGAGCCGTTCGAATACGAGAAAAATGGCGCTAAGATTAAGATGTCTTACTACATGGCACCGGAGAGCACTTTCGATGATCCAGAACAAGCGAAAGAATGGGCGACCCTGGCGTTCGATGCGGCGCTCCGGGCCAGGAAACCAGCAGCAAGAACCAAGGCAAACAAGAAATGACAGCCTACGTAATGGGCCATGGACTTACCTCGGCGCAGTGGGCACTCCTAGCCTATGATTAGAGCATAGGAGGAGTTTTCATGAGGATAGGCTTGCTGATCATCGTAGTATTCTGGTCCCTCCCGGTTTCGTCCCAAACGCTCGAGATAATGGGGTCGGACGAGGGCTTTCTGCCGTTCTATTACGGTGACACCCTTAACAAGGGCATTCTGGTCGAGGCGATCAATGAGTTCACCCTGGAGGCCGGGATCGCAGCCGATTTCCGCCCGATGCCGCGCAAACGCCAGGCCTGGGCCCTGGAAGAAGGACAAGCCAACGCGGTTTTTGCCAACCCGCGATGGATGCCACTGCCAGACCGGATGCACGCCGTAGGACCGGTGTTAACCTGGCGTGATCGTGTGTTCGCACAACCTGGCCTACAACCGGGCTCCTTCGATGATCTTGATGGCCGCATCTGTCTGCGCAAATGGTTTGTCTACAGCGATCAACTTGAGCGGCGGATTGGCACCGACCTCGCCCGTCATGACGCTTACAATGCCCAACAGATGCTGGGCATGTTTCTGAACAAGCGGTGCGATTACGTCGTCATGAACGAAATGGAGTTCCGGTTTCTGGCCAAGCTGGTGGAGGTTGATCCGGATGGTTACAGCACGAAACTGGTCGACGCCGAATGGCCGGTCTATCTTGGTATCCTCAAAACCGAGGCGGCTCTGATTGAAGCGGCGGAAGCTTTTTTCGCTACCCGCACGGTTGATGCGGAAGCCATGCTACCCAAACTGCCGCCGCCGGACCGACATATCTCGATTCAGCCGGACAAGTAAGGCAACTGATTACTATGACCGCTCCCCTCACCATGGATCATTTGCGCCGCTACGCCATCTCGCGCAGTCTCTTCAAGCCGACCACTTTGTCACGTGCGATCAATAAACTGGGTTTTGTCCAGCTCGACCCAATACGAGCGCCGGCCCGGGCGCAGGATTTGACGCTCCGCCATCGTGTTATCGACTACCACGCGGGTGACCTGGAGGCTCGCTACCCTCGCCTGGCGATCGAGGAAGACTTCTTTATCAACTACGGGGTTCTGCCCCGCACCACGCAGCGCCTTATGCACCCGCGCACGGCGCGCACCGAGTGGCCACGCTCACGCTGGGAACAGGCGCAGGCGGTGCAGGAATTTGTGCAAAGCCGTGGTGTCGTTCACCCGCGCGAGGTGGACTCAGCCTTCGAGCATGGCACCACTAAGAATTGGTTCGGCGGTAATAGCCGTGCCAGTACGCAGCTCCTGGACGGCATGCATTATCGTGGGCTGCTGCGTGTGGCAAAGCGCGAAGCCGGGGTACGCCTTTATGCGCCGCCGCTCGCTGATGAGCACGACGCGGTGAACCCGGATACCACACTGGACGCATTGGTCGACGTAGCAGTCGCAAAGTATGCCCCGCTGCCTGCGGCTACGCTCAGCCGCCTGGTAACGAGCGTGAGCTCTTCAGCGGTCCCGCAGTGGCGCGAGCGTCGTCGTGAAGCACTCGCGCGTGCAAAGGCTCGCCTGCCCCAGGCGACCGTGGATGGCTGTCGCTGGTTTTGGCCCATCGGCGAGAATCCTGGCAGTCGCCGCTTTGCGGGTAACAATGTGCTGGATGACCGCCTGCGCCTACTGGCGCCCTTCGATCCTTTAGTTTGGGACCGCGATCGCTTTGAGCGTTTCTGGGGCTGGGCCTACCGTTTTGAGGCCTACACTCCGGCACCAAAACGGGTGCGTGGTTACTATGCACTACCTATGCTGTGGCGCGGTCATGTCATAGGCTGGGCTAATGCCGCCGTACGTAATGGACAACTGGAGCTAGAGCCAGGGTACGTGCGCGGACATGCCCCAGACGACACCGCGTTCAATCCAGCGTTGCAGGACGAGCGGGTACGCCTCGAGCGCTTTCTTTCGCTGTGAGGCTCGGTGTGCGTGCGTAAAATGAGAGCAGTGTACTTGAAGTGACACCCTCCACCTGGGAGAAGCCCCGATGGGTCTGAAAGAACATTTCCAATTATTGGCCGCTTACAATCAGTGGATGAACGCAAAGGTCTACGAAGCGGCCGGTCGCCTCTCCGCCTCGGAGCTAACCAAGGACCGTGGGGCCTTCTTCGGCTCCATTCTGGGAACGCTCAATCACATCGTTGTGGCTGACACCCTATGGTTCAAACGTTTCGTGACCCACCCATCCTGCCTGGACTCATTTCAGGCTGTCGTTGATCTTGAAAACCCTAAGAGCCTGGATCAGATTGTCTTTGACGATCTGGACGGCTTGAAGGAACACCGGATCTGGCTGGATCGCCAGATAATCGAATGGACATCCCTGCTTTCAGAAGAGGACCTGGATTTTGTTCTCACCTACCACAACATGAAAGGTATTCCTGCCAGTAAGCGGTATTCAATCCTGGTTCTTCATTTCTTCAACCATCAAACCCACCACCGCGGGCAAGTTTCAACGTTGCTGTCGCAGATGGGCGTGGATGTTGGCGTTACCGACCTGTTAGCACTGATACCAGATGAAACCCAGGGATAACCAAAGCCGGTTTTGAGGTGACTCCGGACTGGCGAACAGCCACGCTGGCCTCAGGATAGAAAATCACGTCTACACTCAAAGTGGTGAAGGGTTAGCTGCGCCCCAATATAGGAGCAAGAAGTGCAGCACCATTCGTACTGGGAATAATCACGATTGGTAATGATTAAGGAAGAAAACAATGTCTGCCCAACTACTCAAGATTTGTCTGCCTGCCCTGCTTCTCCTAAGTGCCTGTGCTGTGAAAACCGGCGGCCTACCCGGAGATCCCGCCCATCTAAAAGTTGAGCCCAAGCTGTTCTGCCCGGGCGATGAAGTAACCGTCAGTTGGGATGTCGGCAATATCCCGCGAGATAGATCTCATTGTGTTGTTCTGGGCGAGGATTACACGTCCGACGCTAGCTGCGGCAGCACGGCTGAATGCCCTACGGATGGCAGTTGCATTGATGGGTTTTGCTGTCCTTCCTCGTTTCCGACCGGCATTGCGCAGTCCTGCCCGAACCATAATGGATGCTACCCGCCGTTCGAACTGGCCGTTACCGCAGATACGCTCACGCTTACCCCACCGGTGAACAACGAGAACGAGGAATTAGCCGGCTCGCGGACCGTTATGCCCACCGCCACCACTATTTTCAACGGCCAGGTCAGTTTTGAAGGCGAAAACTACACCATGGCGGGAACCACAGAAATGGTGCAACTCACCCCGCCATCCACCCCGGTCTATGAGTTTCCGTTTGTGTGCACCGGTGCAAATCCGGGATGGCTACCGCTCGATCTTGATGAGGAATTTGGCTGGAGAGAGCGTCGATATGCCAGCGACAACGTGCGGGTTGTCAATGTGCGTAACACAACGGGCCACACCATCCAGCTACGTACGAACAACCCGGCAGTCGGCCCGGTCACGCTGGAACCGGGGCAACGCACTGACGCCTTTAATGGCCACCCGCAAGGAGAATGGTCTGCGAGCCTGTCTCCCAGTGACCCTGCTTCTCTTGTACCTCCGCGCTGCGGAGCCACCGACATTTCCGATCCTTGGCCCGACCTGCAGGTCGAAGCGACCTTGGAATGCGCGAATCCCGATATGGATTAGATTCATCACTCCGTAGGCATACTGAATGAATGTAGAAGTCTCGATCACAGAAGGAAGAACTGAGCACCTATCAGAGATACGCGGCCTGATCCTGGAATGGGGTTACTCCGTCAACGAATCCCAGGCTCGGGAATGGCTCATGGCATTACTGGAATCCCCGAGCCATCAGATATGGGTAGCTATTTCAGATGCCGCAGTGGTTGGGTGGGCGGTCGCCGAGAGGCGTATTTCTATCCGTGAGCTGTTTACCTCTGAGATCACTGGGCTGGTTGTGAGCGCCAATGTTCGACGGGCGGGTGTTGGGCGCTTGCTCGTTCAGGCTGTTGAAGACTGGTCCCGCGCCAAAGGGCTGTCACGGGTTGTGGTACGATCCAATGTGAGTCGTTCGGAGTCCCATGGGTTTTACCCGTCTATCGGTTTCGAGCATACAAAGACGACTCATGTTTATGTGAAAGATCTGGATGGGTCCACGCTATGAAGTGTAGTTGCCCCCGCTAAACC